>NZ_VSMK01000328.1 GCF_011682075.1 Nitratidesulfovibrio liaohensis | reverse complement strand
GGCCAGCGCCCCGCGCGCCATGCCGGGCTTGAGCGGTTCGCGGGCGTGGTATTCCGCCGCGCGGGCCAGGCACCCCGCCCCCAGGCGGCGCACCGTCTCCGCGTCCACGTAGGCGCGTTCGTCCCGGTCGAAGCAGAACACCTGCCCCTTGGCCCCCAGGGCTTGCAGGGCCTTGTCCAGCCTCTTCGATTCCAGGTTGGTCAGCACCGAAAGCTGGGCAAACCGCGCCCCGGCGGAACCGGCCAGCCGCAACAGGGACTGGGTGGCCGCCTCCTGCGTGGCGGCGTCGCCCGCCTCGTGAACGTCGGGCAGGCCCTCCAGCAGGGCCAGCTTGTCGGAAAATTCGGCGTCCTTGCGGCGCAGGTCCAGCCCCAGCGGATGCAGCACCGCGCCCCCGGCCACCGTGCGCAACGGCGAGAACGAACGCACCACGCAGCGGTCGCCCGCCACGCCCACCATGGGCTCGGTAAAGCGCACCTCGCACAGGGCGGTTTCTCCGGGGGCCAGTTTGTCCCGGTCGGGGAAGTACAGCCGCGCCAGCACCTCGCGCGCGCCGTGGTGAAAGTGCACCTCGGTGCGGTTCTTCAGCGGCGTGGGCGCGGACGACAGGCAGGTCAGCCGGACCATCCAGCGCAGGGACGGGAACAGCGTGCCGGGGTGGGCCAGCACGTCGCCGCGCTGCACGTCCTCCACGTCCAGCCCCTGCACGTTGACGGCGGTGCGCCGCCCGGCCGGGGCCACGTCCACCGGCCCGCCGTGGCTTTGCAGACTGCGCACCTTCGTTTGTGCGCCGCCGGGGTACAGCACCACCTCGTCGCCCACCTTCACGCTGCCGGACACCATGGTGCCGGTGACCACCGTGCCATGCCCCTTCATGGTGAACACGCGGTCCACGGGCAGGCGGAACAGGTCGCTGCGGCGCACCGGGCGCAGTTCGCGCTCCAGCATCGCCAGGTGTTCGCGCAGTACGTCCAGCCCCTGCCCGGTGGTTGACGACACCGGAAAGATGGGCGCCCCCTCAAGGAACGTCCCGGCCAGGAACCCGGCCACGTCCTCCTGCGCAAGCTCCAGCCATTCCGGGTCCACCATGTCCACCTTGGTCAGGGCCACAAGCCCGTGGCGGATGCCCAGCAGCGAGCAGATTTCCAGATGTTCGCGGGTCTGGGGCATCACCCCTTCGTCCGCCGCGATGACCAGCATGACGAAGTCGATGCCCGACGCCCCGGCCACCATGTTCTTGACGAAGCGTTCGTGCCCCGGCACGTCCACGATGCCCAGCCGTCCGACTCCGGCCCCGGCGCCCGGCAGGTCGCAGAACGCGAAGCCGAGCTCGATGGTGATGCCCCGGCGCTTTTCCTCTTCCAGCCGGTCGCAGTCGATGCCGGTCAGCGCGCGGACCAGCGAGGTCTTGCCGTGGTCGATATGTCCTGCGGTGCCCATGACGACAGGCATGCGTGTACTCCCGGGTGGTAACGCCCCGGCAGGCGGTTCTTGTACGCCTGCGGTGGGCGGGTGATGCCGGAGATTTCTTTTGCGCCTCCGGCGGGCAAGGGGCTTCGCTCCCTGCGCCCCCTTCAATGTTCCTGGCGGAATGAAGTACGCAGGGGCGACAGGGGAACAGCGCGGGCACGGGCAGGCAGACACGGGAGCAGCACCCCGGCGTAAACCTCACTTGCCTCGCATCGTCATGTGGTTGTAGGCAAAAAACAACACGGACTCAAGCTGGCCTGGCGGGGATGCTACCCGCAACACGCTGCCCGCACTGACGAAACGGCGAAAATGCGCCGTCCCGCCCCCAACTCCGACCAGCAGGGGCGCCCAGCGCAGGCATCCGGCGCGGCGCAACCCGGCCAGCCCCCACAGCCCCACAGAAGAATCCCCCAAGGAGACCCCATGGAAACGCTGTCCCTGCGCACCACCGCGCGCGAACAATTGCTGGACGTGACCGAAGAGCTTCAGGAACTGGTGGCCCGCAAGGGCTGGACCGACGGCGCGCTGGTGCTGTTCTGCCCGCACACCACGGGCGCGGTGACCGTGAACGAGGCGGCGGACCCGGACGTTGCCCGCGACATCGCCGTGAACATGGGCACCATCGTCCCCCGGCGCGGCGACTACCGCCACGCCGAAGGCAACAGCGACGCGCACATCAAGACCAGCCTGTTCGGGCCGTCCATGCTGCTCATCGTGGATGGCGGGCGGTTGCGACTTGGCACATGGCAGGGGGTGTACTTCTGCGAATTCGACGGCCCGCGCGAGCGCAGGCTGTGGGTGCAGTGGCTGCCGGGGTAGCCAAGGCTGCCACGACAGACAAGGTGGCCATGGCAGCCGATACTGTCGGAAAGGCCGGACCGGCTACTCTTCCTTCAGTTCGCGCGTCATCAGCTCGCGCACCGCGTCGTGCGGGTTGGCGCCGTCGTGCAGCACGCTGTACATGGCGTCGGTGATGGGCATGTCCACGCCCATGGCGGCGGCAAGGTCGTGCACGGCCTCCGTGGTCTTCACCCCTTCGGCCACCATGCGCATCTCGACCACGATGTCGGCCAACGCGCGGCCCTCGGCAAGGCGCAGCCCCACCTGCCGGTTGCGCGAAAGGTCGCCCGTGCAGGTCAGCACCAGATCCCCAAGCCCGGAAAGCCCCATGAAGGTGGATGCCCGCGCGCCCAGCGCCTCTCCCAGGCGGGACATTTCCGCCAGCCCGCGCGTGATCAGCCCGGCCCGCGCGTTGCTGCCGAAGCCGAGGCCGTCGGACAGCCCTGCGGCAATGGCGATGACGTTCTTCACCGCCCCGCCAAGCTCCACCCCGCGCACGTCCGTGCTGGAATAGGTGCGGAAGCCGGGGGTGGAGAACACCTCGCGCAGCCGCGCGCCAAGGTCCGCGTCCGTGCAGCCCAGCACCACGGCAGTGGGCAGGTTGCGCACCACCTCCGCCGCGAAGGAAGGCCCGGAAAGCACCGCATAGCGCGGGTCCAGCCCGTCCAGTTCCTCCGCCACCATTTCGGCGATGGTGCGCATGCTGCCCGTTTCCACGCCCTTGCTGGCGCTGACGAACACCACCTCGCGCGGCAGCAGGGGCCGCAGCCCGCGCAGCACCCCGCGCACCTGCTGGCAGGGCACCACGGAAAGCACCACGTCCGCGCCTTCCAGCGCCTCGGCGGCGACCACATGCGCGCGCACGCC
>NZ_VSMK01000327.1 GCF_011682075.1 Nitratidesulfovibrio liaohensis | reverse complement strand
CACCGCCGCGCCCTCCGGCGGCGCTTCCGCCCGCGGCACGGTGCTGATCTGGGACGTGTTCGGCGAGTTGGCCGCGCTGTACGCCAGCGCCGCCGCCGTGTTCGTGGGCGGCTCTCTGGCCCGGCTGGGCGGCCAGAACTTTCTGGAACCGCTGACACACGGGGTGGTGCCCTGCGTGGGGCCATCGCGCGAGAATTTCGAGTGGGTGGGTGACGGGCTGGACGAGGCCGGGCTGCTGACCGAGGTGGCCGACGGCGACGCCCTGGCGGAGGCCCTGCTGCAACATCTGCGCAGCCCCCTGCAACGCGAGGTGGTGCTCCACCGCTTCGAGGAATGGATGACCCCCCGCCGTGGCGGCGGACGCATGGCGGCGGACGTGGTGCTGTCAGTGGCCGGACTGCGCTGAACATTCAGCCGCAGCCTTCCAGCGTTCCCCGGCGTCGCCCGGCCCGACGCCCCCCAGTCCAACGTACCCCGATTAGCCCAGGCCCGGACTGGACGGATTGCCTGCCGGGGTGTCCGCCCCGTCGGCAACATCGCTTCCGCTGCCCAGGTCGTCCCTGGTCGACCAGGCAGTATACCCCTGCCCGCCGCCCCCGCAGTGGCGGGCCATGCAACGCAGCAACTCCCCGCGCGAAAAGGGCTTGGCCAGAAAGCCGGTGCACCCCGCTGCCGCGCAGTCGTCGCGGAATTCGCCCACCACATGCGCCGTCAGGGCGATGATCGGCGTGGGCGGCAGGCCCTGCTCGCGCTCCAGGGCACGGATGGCACGCGTGGCCCGATACCCGTCCATCACCGGCATCTCGATGTCCATGAACACCAGGTCGAACCGCCCGGCAGCGTAAGCGGCCACGCCTTCCTCGCCGTTGTGGACCTCGGTGATGGCGCAGGGGCGCCCGCGCAGGTACAGCGAAAAGAGCAGGCGGTTGCTGGGGCTGTCCTCCACCAGCAGGATGGACAGGGACCGCTGGGGTCCCGGTTCCTCATCGCCGGACTGCGCGTCCGGCAGGTCTGGCGGGGCCGGAACTTCGCCCTGCCCGGTGGGACTTGCAACACCGACGGCACCGGCGGCCACCACGCCTTCCGGCGCGACCGAATCGACAGGCCCGGCCGGATCGGCCGTATCCACCGAATCGACCGCATCAGCCACATCGGGCGAATCGGGCCGTTCGACGGGCCATGCACTGGCCGAAGCCGCCTGCGCGACTGGCACAGTTGGAACACCCTGCGCAACCGGAGAAACCGGGGCATCGAAGGAATCATCCGTCCACGCCTCCTCCCGCGCCTCCTTCGGGGCCGCTCCGCAGTGACCTTCACCGGCTGGTTGCATGGGCAGGGTGAAATACACGGTGGTGCCCCTGCCGGGGGCGCTTTCCAGCCAGATGGCGCCGCCCAGCACGTCCACCAGCGCCCGGCAGATGGACAGCCCCAGTCCAGTCCCCCCGTACTGGCGGGTAATGGACGAATCCGCCTGCATGAAGCTTTCGAACACAACATCCTGATGTTCCGGCGGAATGCCGATGCCCGTATCCGCCACGGAGAACAGCACTTCCACCCGCCTGCCGGGGCACGGGCGGCATGCCATCTCGTCCGACGTTGCGGGGGCGGCGGCCCGGGGCGCGACTGGGAGCGCGACTGGGAGCGCATCCGGTCCTCCGTCCCGCCCCGGCACGTTGCCGTCCGCGGGCTGGGCCAGCACCAACACCCGTCCGGCTGGGGTGAACTTCAGCGCGTTGGAGACCAGGTTACCCAGAATCTGGCGCAGCCGCAGCGGATCGCCTACCAGCGCGTCAGGCACGCCGGGCAGCACGGCCCAGTCCAGGCGCAGGCCGCGCCCGTCCGAACCGGCGGCGGGTTCCATCTGACGGCAGACCTGTTCCATGACCTCGGCCAGGCGAAACCCCACCCGCTCAGGCACCACCCGCCCGGCTTCCAGGCGCGAAAAGTCCAGCACGTCGTTCAGCAGAGCCAGCAGCGAATGGCCGGAACTGCGCAGCACGTCCAGGTAGCCGCGCTGCTCCGGTTCCAGGGGGGTGCGGTCCAGCACGTCGGCCATGCCCAGCAGGGCGTTGAGCGGGGTGCGCACCTCGTGGCTCATGCGTGCCAGCAGTTGCGTCTTGGCGCGGCTGGCCGCCTCGGCGGCTTCGCGCTCGCGCTCGGCGCGATGGCGTTCCACGCGCTCGGTGATGTCGTGCACCGCGCCCTCGATGTACAGTTGCTCGCCGGTCTCGCCGGTCACCGCGCGAGCGGTCAGCGCCACGTGCACCACGCTGGCGTCGCGCCTGCGCAGGCAGGTTTCCAGCGACACCCGCCCCTCCTGCCGCAGGCGACGCAGCAGTTCCTCGCGCTCGCCGGGGCGCACGTAGAACTGCTCGCCGATGTCCATCACCGACGAGACCATCTCGTAGGGCGAAGAAAAGCCGAACATGCGCGCCATGGCCGGGTTCACCCGCAAGAAACGGCCCTGCGGCGTGGACTGGTAGATACCCTGTGCCGATTCCTCGAAAATGCGCCGGTAGTTGGCCTGGGCGCGGGTAAGCTCCCAGTTCAGCAACTCCAGTTCGCGGTTGGCGCGGGCCAGGCGTTCGCCCGACTCCACCTTTTCCTGCAACGCGCCCAGAAGGCTGGTGCGGTTTTCCTCCAGCGTGGAGGCCATGTGGTTCACGGCCTGGGCCAGTTGGCCGATCTCGGCCATGCCCGCGGGGGGCAGCCGTTCGCTGTAGTTGCCAAGCGAAATGCGCCGAATGGCGTGCAACAACTCGTGCAGCGGCCGCACCACCCGGTCGGCGATGAGAAAGCCCGTGCACACGGACAGCCCCAGGGCCACCACGGCGGCCAGCAGGGTGTATTCCACGGCGGTGCGCAGGCGCAAGCGCTGCGGTTCCACGTCCACGAACACGGCCAGCGCGCCCACGGGCATGCCGCTGCCCCCCGGCAGGGGCTGATAGCTGACCAGATAGGGCTTGCCCGCCACCTGTTCGTAGCGTTGCAGGAAGGGCAGGTCCTGCCCCTTGCCGAATCCCGGCTGCCTGCCCGGCTGGACGGACGTGGCGCCACCGCCCAGCCAGTCGAGCAGCCCACCCCCGCCGAAAAGGCCACCGCCGGAAACGTGGCGACCGGTCACCCCGCTGCCGTAGGAACCGCCCCCCGCCACACGCTCGCCGGCCAACCCACCGGGCG
>NZ_VSMK01000326.1 GCF_011682075.1 Nitratidesulfovibrio liaohensis | reverse complement strand
GCCACAAAGCCGTCCACCACGGCCAGCACCTCGCCCCGCGCCGCGGGGCGGGCGTAGCGTACCAGCACGCTGCCGGTGGTGGCGGTGGCGTGCGCTTCCGCCACGCCGTCAACGGCCACGATGCGGGTCACAAGATCATGCGCCCGGTCCTGGGAAAGCGAACCGGGGGCGCAGCGCAGGCGCAGGCGCCCCGGCAGTTCGTGTGCTATGCGATAGTCCATGCGCCTCGTCCGTTGCGGATGTGGTCGGAGAGCAATCCGGTTTCTGTCCGATCAGTCCGGGCTAGGCCTTGGCGGCTTCGGCAGCGGCTTCGGGTGCAGCGGCTTCGGCGGCGTCCTTGCGCTGCTTGTGCACGTGCTCGGCCTCGGCCACGATGTCTTCCATGTGCTCGCGCACGGTTTCCGCGTAGGCAGACGCCTTGTCCTTCAGGTCAAAGCCGTGGCTCAGCAGGTCGGCCATGGCCGGACGGATGTCGAACTTGCCCCGGCCCAGCATCACCGCGCCCAGCGCACCCAGCGCCACGCCACCCACGAAATACAGCCCGTACTTGTAGCTCTCGTTCATTCCCGTCTCCTTGTGATGAGTGCGTCGTCACGCGTCCGGCCACCATGCGGCCAATGCCCGGCAGCCATCCTCGCCAGCCCTGTGCCGCGCGGGAAGCGCCACCCTATTTGATATTGAAAATCGCTGTCAACAATTTACCCCCGACCTGTGCGACCAAAGTCGACCGGAACAGGCGGAAAATGCAGATTTGCCAACGCTAGCACCCGTCACCAAATCGCGACAATATTTTTCCAATTTTGTGCCTGATTATCACGACCAACTTCAACAGGCTGTTCTTTCAGCATAAACAAAAAACGGCGCCCCTCACACATGTGAAGGGCGCCACTATGGGCATCGGCGGGGCAGGTCACGCCGGTCGGTCTGGCAGGGCTGGCCGGTGGGCCGGGTCGATGCGGGCTGTGTCGACTAGTGCTTCACGACCTTGGTGTACATGAAGTACCCAATGATGCCGAGCACGATGACGCCAACGACAATGGAACCGATATCAGCGAAACTCATGGTGCCTCCTCGGGCCTGGCCCGACAGGATCGGCAGGCGGCTTCCGTCGTCCACCGGGTTTGCGCCGTCCCTTCGGAAAAAGGCACGGCGGTACGTTGCTGGGCGCCGCCGGGGCGGCACGTCTTCTGACCACGTGACGAACGAACACCAAACCGCCCCGTCGCACGCGGGTGCGAAACGGGGCGAAAAACGGCCAGGGGGAAAGGCGACTGCGTCCGGGGGCGTAGAGGGCAGGAAGGGGAAAGGCTGACTGGACTTGGCGTGCTCGCATGGCCTGGCCTCCCGCGCGGGTGACGCGCAGAACGGAGATTTCGGCATGCATCGGCAGCATGGCGCTCATTGAGCGTCCGGTCGGTGCAAGAATATGTTCCGCCTGTCAGGCCGTCAAGTCAAGGCGAAACCGGACAAATGAGAAAAAAAGTACATGCACTGACGTAAAAATAGTGCCGCGCGATTCAATTGCAACACATCCGCATCATGCATGACCAGCGAGCACCCGCCATATCTTCGGGAAATCGGCAGTTCGGGGTCCGTCGCCCCGACGCCGGTGCGCCGGACAGGTTGCCACCGGTCCGGCAGCCGGACCGCGCTATTGTCTGGCAGGCCGGTTGTCGGGCGAACCGCTACTCGCCGGTCGGCGTGATGAACACGCCAACCAGCCCCGGCCCACCCGACAATGCGTTGCCGGCACCGGACGCTTCGGCTCCGTAAGGTTCGGCCTCGCTTGCCTCGAAGCGCACCACGAAGCTGGCGCCCGAAAGGCCGGACGCCACCTCCAGTCGCCCGCCAAGCTGGGCCACCAGGCTGCCCACCAGCTGCATGCCCAGCGTTGTGCCCCCGGCGGGATCGAAGCCTTCCGGAAGCCCCACCCCATCGTCGGTGATGCGCACCTCCACCTGCCGCCCCTCGCGCCGGGCGGCTATGGCGATGCGCCCCGCGTCGCGGCCGGGAAAGGCGTGCTTGATGGCGTTGGTGACCAGTTCGTTGAGGATAAGCCCGCAGGGAATGGCCGCCGACACCGGCAGGAACAGCGGCGGCAGGTCCAGCGCCAGGTCCACCTCGGCATCCACCGACGACAGAACCAGCTTGCGCGCCAGCCGTTCCACGTAGTCGGCCACGTTGACGCTGGCCAGGTCGTTGGCGCGGTACAGTTCCTCGTGCGCCAGGGCCATGGAGGCCACGCGGTTGCGGCTTTCGATGAACCGTTCGCGGTCGGCGGCCCCGTCGGCATAGGCCGCCTGCAGGTTCAGCAGGCTGACGATGAGTTGCAGGTTGTTCTTGACCCGGTGGTGCACCTCACGCAGCAGGATTTCCTTTTCGCGCAGCGAGGCCCGTATGCCCTCCTCCGCCGCGCGGCGGGCCGTGACGTCCTCGGCCACCCCGGCCACGCGGTAGACGTTGCCGTCACCGTCGCGCACGGGAAAGGCCCGGGCATGCACCCAGCGCACCCCGCCATCGGGCCGCACGATGCGGAATTCCGCGTCCACCGGGGTGGCCGAAGATGCGATGCCCGCCATGGCGGTTGCCAACGCACTTCTGTCGTCGGGGTGCACGGTGCTCATGCGCGAACCGTCGCCCCGCATGGCCTCCTGCACCGGGCGCCCCCAGACTGTTTCATACGCCGGCGAAAGATACAGCAGCCGGTCGCTGGCCAGGTCGCGCACCCAGAACACCTCGCTGGTGTTCTCCATCAACTGGCGGAAACGTTCCTCGCTTTCCGCCAGAGCCCGTTCGAATTCCCGGCGCTCGGCGATTTCCCGGCGCAGGCGGCGGTTGGCGTCCTCCAGGTCCTCGGTGCGGCGGCGCACCAGGTCTTCCAGCGTTTCGCGGCGGCGCCCCTGTTCGCGCAGCAGTTCGGCCCGCAGCAGGCAGCGCACCAGCGCCCGGTCGAGCACGGCCATGTCCTCGATGGGCTTGATCACGAAATCCCATGCGCCCAGGCGCAAGGCCCGGGCCAGCTCCCGCACCTCGCTGGTGCCGGACACCACGATGACCGGCACGGTGGGGTCCTGCGCCGCTATGCGAGGCAGCACTTCGGCCCCGCCCTTGTCGGGCATGCGCCAGTCCAGCAGCACCGCGTCGGCGCCGCGCTCGTCGAACAGCATCAGCGCGTCCCCGCCG
>NZ_VSMK01000325.1 GCF_011682075.1 Nitratidesulfovibrio liaohensis | reverse complement strand
GTGCGGCCCACCCGCCCCGGAGCTGACCAACCCCCGACCCAGGCCGCGCCGGGTCCCGCACGAGCACCCGCTCGAAACCCGGCGCGGCCACGGGGAAACGGGGAGTGGAGAGCATTGACCGGCGCGGCCGTCATGGTTTGTCCCGCCGGGTCCCGCACGGGCACTTGCTGGATGCCCGGCGCGGCCACAGGGGAACGGCAAGTGGAGAGCATTGACCGGCGCGGGCGTCATGGTTTGTCACGCCGGGTCCCGCACGGGCACTTGCTCGATGCCCGGCGCGGCCACAGGGAAAGAACGCGAAGAATGCCACCGCACGGTGCGGCGCCATGGGAACGGCAAGCGGCATTCACCATCGCTTGGCCACGCACACCGGGCGCACAGCGCGGGAGGACAACATGACGCAGGACACCTCGCACGATCCACGGCACCCCGAACGGAAGTCCCTTGAGGGGGCGGCGGAAGATGCCTGCTCGGCCATGGAGGAAACGCGCGAGCAACTGCGCCTGGCCCACGGACAGTTGCGCGCCTTTGCCGACGACCTGGGGCGTACCGTGCTCGACCTGCGCGCCTCGCGCGCGGAGTTGGAACGCTCGTACCTGGATACCCTGAACCGGCTCACCCTGGCCGCCGCCTACAAGGACGACGACACCGGCGACCACATCCTGCGCATGGCCTTCTACAGCGAAGGCATAGCCGCCGCGCTGGGCATGCCCGCCGACAGGCTGCGCGACCTGCGCGTGGCCGCGCCCATGCACGACGTGGGCAAGATCGGCACGCCCGACGTCATCCTGCTGAAGCCGGGCAGGCTAACGCCCGAGGAATTCGCGGTGATGCAGCAGCATGCCGTCATCGGCGAGAATATCCTGTCGGCCTCCTCGTCGCGGATGGTGCGCGTTGCCGCCTCCATCGCGGGTACCCATCACGAACGTTGGGACGGCGGCGGCTATCCGCGCGGCCTTTCAGGCGACGCCATTCCGCTCGAGGGGCGCATCGTGGCCGTGGCCGACGTGTTCGACGCGCTGACCAGCAAGCGGCCCTACAAACCCGCCTTCGAATTCGACAAGGCCATAGGCATCATGCGCGAAGGGCGGGGCACCCACTTCGATCCCAGGCCTCTGGACGCCTTTCTGGGCATTGCGGCGGACCTGTGGGCCGCACGGGACGGGGTATGTTCCACCCTCCGCACCGGTGAGCAAACCGGATGAAGCTCTCCCATGCGGATCGGGGATGACGGCGGAAGGCGGCACGTGGAAAACTGTTTCAGGCGGTTTCTTTTGCGGAACATTGTTCCGGATTGAAAACATCCTGGATGGAAATGGTCTGATACAACAGTTCTCCGGTGTGCACGCCGCAATGGTGGAGTGTTCCGATTTTGACTAATGGTGTTGAATGCCGTGCTGGCATGGTGTAGGTGTACCGCAGCGGACGGGGCGCAACATCGCGCGCCGCCGCAACGGGAGACCCTGAAACGGCATGAAGCTTACCGCCAGAACGCGCTATGCCGCACGGGTGCTGGTGGCCCTTGCGGTGCACGGCACCGAGGGACCGCTGACCACCACAGCGCTGTCGCGCCACACGGACATCAGCGTCCAGTTTCTGGAGCAGATACTCAAGGATCTGCGCCGCGCCGGCCTTACGGCCAGCGCGCGAGGGGCCATGGGCGGCCACCGGCTTGCCTTGCCGCCCGCCAGGATATCCCTGGGCACGGTGGTACGGCTGATGGAGGGCGGCATCCGCATCGCGGAGCACTGCGCCCTGCCCGCCACTCCCGGCGACAGGCTGACCTGCCTTGGCTGGACGCGCGCCGCCGATGCCGTGGAATCCGCGCTGGATTCGATCACCCTGGATGACCTGGCCAAGGGGCTGCCCGACCTGACGGACCCCGACCCGACGCATGATGGCACCGCCCTCGCGGACAGGCCGGATGCCTGACCCGCCCCGGGGGCGCGGCATCCGTTCCCTTTCGCCGTATCCCCCTCCCGGACGTTTTTGCAGACAATGGCGCCCCGCCCGTACAGGCGAGGCGCCTTTTCATTTTCATGCAACAGGACGCACATGGTGCGGTGTGGTTTGATGTATCCGTGTTGCGACACGCAATGTGGATTTTGAGCGTGGCAATTCGTTCAATCCGGATTGCCCTGATGTGGAGTGAATGCGTTAGTTGTGCGATGTTGTTGAATATACCATTTCGGTATGCTATGGTACGGCAGCGCGCATGAAGTGCCTGCCGTTGCCCGCATGCATGCGGATGCGACGGCTGCTGCGTGCGCGCATGCGGCATGCACGGGCGTGTGGGGTTTCGTGAAGGGCCGCGACGAGATCGCCAACCGAGGGGACAGGGCATGCGATTGCTGACCAACAGCCGCTACGGCACGCGAATGATGCTGGACATCGCCCAGCACAGCCGTCTGGGGCCGGTGCTGATGCGTGACGTGGCGCGTCGGCTGGATGTATCGCAGAAGTATCTGGAAAAGATCAGCCGTTCGCTGAAAGAGGCGGGCCTGCTGATGAGCCAGCGCGGGCCCAACGGAGGGCACCGTCTGGGACGCTCGCCAGACGACATTTCCGTGGGCGACGTGGTGCGCGTGCTGGAAGGCGGGGCGGAAATGGTGGGTTGCGGCCGCGACGAGGAAAACTGCACCCATGCCCCCGGCTGCCTCACGCGCATGGTCTGGAAGGAGTGCAGCCGGGCCATGTTCGCCCGGCTGGACGCCATCACCTTTGGCGAACTGCTGCGCTACGTGGACCAGGGGGTGAAGTTCGGCGACTGGTGTCCCGGCACCGTTGACGAACACCGCCAGGAGGCGGAGCGGGAACTGCGGGCGTTGGATGGGCTTGCGGAACCGGCTGCCGTGGCAGGACCGGGGACGCTCGGCGGACAGGGGACGGCGGGGTGCCCCGCCACTGTTGCACCGCAACGCGTTTCGGAGCCGTGCGAACCGGAAGGCCCGGTGGGGCTGGACGGGCCAGCCGGGCCAATTGGCCCAGCCGGACCAGCCGGACCAGCCGGACCAGTTGGACGGGGCGATCCGGACGGGCAGGAGGATGCGGAACGCTCCGGTTCTCCGCGAACCCGGCCAGTCCGCGTGTCCTGACCGTGGGCGGCCCGGTGCGTGGGTCGCTCGGGGCGGCAGCACGGGAGGTTGCCATGGCCGCAATGACCGCCGGGACGGGCGGCACGGCTTCC
>NZ_VSMK01000324.1 GCF_011682075.1 Nitratidesulfovibrio liaohensis | reverse complement strand
CGCGCGGGGGCAGCGCGGCCCCCGTGCCCACGCCGCGCGGGTAGCGTATGGCTACCGGCGCATCCAGGGCCAGGGCGGTGTGCATGGCGTGGCGCAGTTGCGCCTCGTCGCGCGGGGCCAGGATGTGCATGTTGGGAATGTGGCGCAGATAGGAAATATCGAACACCCCGTGATGGGTGGGGCCGTCTTCGCCCACCAGGCCCGCGCGGTCCACGCAGAAGACCACCGGCAGGTTCTGAATGCACACGTCGTGCACCACCTGGTCGTACGAGCGTTGCAGGAAGGTGGAATAGATGGCCACGAACGGGCGCAGCCCCTGCGTGGCAAGGCCCGCGGCAAAGGTCACCGCGTGCTGCTCGCAGATGCCCACATCCACGAACCGCTCCGGGTGGCGCGTACAGAAACAGCTGGTGCCGGTGCCCTCGGGCATGGCGGCGGTAATGGCCATGACCCGTTTGTCCTCGTCGGCCAGCATGCACAGGGTTTCGCCGAACACGTCGGTGAAGCTGGGCATCGCAGGGGCATCGGCCAGCTTGGCCGCCTTGCCCGTTTCCGGCTCGAAGCGGCCCACGCCGTGGAAATGGGTGGGATTGGTCTCTGCCGGGGCGTAGCCCTTGCCCTTGCGGGTCAGCACGTGCAGCAGCACCGGCTCGTCCAGGGTGCGGGCCATGTCGAAGGTGCGGGTCAGCGCCTTGACGTCATGCCCGTTCACCGGGCCGATGTAGTTGAACCCGAACGCCTCGAACAGCATGCCCGGCGTGAAGAACCCCTTCAGGCTGTGCTCGCTGCGCTTGGCGTAGCCCAGCATGTCCTCGCCGATGCCGGGGATGGAACGCATGAAGGTTTCCATGTCCTTCTTCATGCGGCGCACCCAACGCTTGGACAGGTTGCGGCTGAGGAACAGCGACAACGCCCCCACGTTCTTGGAAATGGACATCTCGTTGTCGTTCAGCACGACAATGAGCTTGCGGTCCATGGCCCCGGCCTGGTTCAGCCCTTCGAAGGCAAGCCCGGCGGTCATGGAGCCGTCGCCGATGACGGCCACCACATTGTTGTCGCCCCCGGCCAGGTCGCGCGCCATGGCCATGCCCAGCGCGGCGGAAATGGACGTGGAGGAATGACCGACGCCAAAGTGGTCGTACGGGCTTTCCGCCATCTTGGGAAAGCCGCTGATGCCGCCGCCGCGCCGCAGGGTGTGGAAGCTGGCGGCGCGCCCCGTCAGCAGCTTCCAGGCGTACGCCTGATGTCCCACGTCCCAGACGACCTTGTCACGGTCGACGTCGAACGAGGTCAGCAGGGCGATGGTCAGTTCCACCACCCCCAGCGAGGGGGCAAGGTGCCCGCCGTTGCGGGACACGGTGGCGATGATGCGCTGGCGCAGTTCGTCGGCCAGTTGCTGCACCTGTTCCGGCGTCAGCCCGGCCACGTCGCGCGGGCTGGCTATGGAGTCCAGAAGGGGCGTGCCCACAAGCTGCCCTTGGGGATAGCGCGAGGGCGGTAGCTGCTCGGTCATGCGTGGGTATCCGTTATCGGGCCGCGCGGGGCGCGCCCGGTGATGCAAGGCGTTGTTGTCGTGCCGTACAATGCACTCTGGTGCGGGCGCTAGCTGGCTCTGTCTACAATATAGCTCGCCAGGCTGCGCAGGAAGTCTGCGTCCGGGCCGGTGTAGGGCGACAGCCGTTCGATGGCCGCGTCGGCCCGTTCACGGGCCAGGGCGCGGCTGCGCTCCACGCCCAGCAGCGAAGGATAGGTGGTCTTGCCCTGCTCCGCGTCGCTGCCCACGGGCTTGCCGATTTCCGCCTCGTCGCCCACCTCGTCGAGGATGTCGTCCACGATCTGGAAAGCCGCGCCGATGTGCGCGCCGTAATCGGCTATGCGGGCCAGCGCGTCGGCATCGGCATCCGCCAGCAACGCGCCGGACAGGCACGACGCGCGCAGCAGCGCCCCGGTCTTCATGGCGTGCATGGCGGCCATTTCATCCAGGGTAACGCCCGTGCGGCCGGTGTATTCCATGTCCAGAGCCTGGCCACCCACCATGCCGGGGGCACCGGCGGCGCGGGCAACGACGCGCAGGGCGGCAAGCACGTTGGCGGCGGGGATGACGGCGTTGGCGGCGTTTTCGTCACCTGCTGCGGCCCCGACGCCAGCCCCGACGCCGGCCATGAAATCGAAGGCGTCGGTGAGCAGGCCGTCACCGGCCAGAATGGCCGTGGCCTCGTCGAACATCCTGTGGTTCGAGGGCTTGCCGCGCCGCAGGTCGTCGTCGTCCATGGCGGGCAGGTCGTCGTGGATGAGCGAATAGGTGTGGATCATCTCTATGGCGGCGGCAAAGGGCATCACCCGCTCCACGGGCAGGCCGAACAGTGCGGCGGTGGTCAGGCACAGCACCGGGCGCACCCGCTTGCCGCCCGCGTTCAGGCTGTATTCCATGGAGGCGCGCAGCCGCGCGGGAATGCCCCTGTCGGCCAGGCACGCGGCCAGATAGCGTTCCACCCCGGCGGCAGCATCGCGCAACCGGGCCTTGATCTCACTCGGCGTCAGCATCGTCCCCCATCCCTTCAAATTCTGTCAGGCCGCTTTCGGTGAACAGGCGTATCTCGTTCCGGGCCGTGCGCAGCCGGTCGCGGCAGGCGCGGGACAGGCCAAGTCCTTCCTTGTACAGGGCCACGCTGCGCTCCAACGGCAGATCGCCCGCTTCCAGCGCGGCCACCACCTCTTGCAGGCGGGCCATGGCGGCTTCGTAATCCACTGCGGCCTCGGCCTTTTCCACAACGCCATCAACCCCAACAACACCAACTGGGGCGTCTGCCCCCGCATTCTTTCGTGCGCGCGCGGCCATGCGTTACTCCCGTGTGGTCGCGCCCGTGTTCGCGGGCGCGATATCCAGCAATACCTGAGGGTCCACCATGTCGCCAAGCACCGCCATGCCGAAATGCAGGTGCGGCCCGGTGACCCGGCCCGTGCTGCCCACCTTGCCGATGACCTGACCCTGCGCCACCATCTGGCCGGGGGCCACGTCCAAGGCGGAGAGGTGAAAATACATGCTGACCACGCCCATGCCATGGTCGATGTACACGGAATTGCCCGCAAAATAATGATTCTCGGCCAGCACCACCCGCCCGGCAGCGCAGGCCGTCACCGGTTCGCCCGCCTCGCCGCGCAGGTCCAGCCCGCGATGCGGCGCGCGCGGTTCGCCGTTGAACACCCGGCGCAGGCC
>NZ_VSMK01000323.1 GCF_011682075.1 Nitratidesulfovibrio liaohensis | reverse complement strand
CCTCGGCGGGAGCGGGCTTGCCGTTGGCCGCGCGCTCGGGTTGGGCAGGCTGCGGCACATCGGCCTCGGCACCGCCCGCCGCTTCGCCTTTTGTCGCGTCGGTTGCAAGCTCGCCCTTGGACGCATCGGCCACCGGGGTCTGCGGCAGTTGAGGAAACTGCGGCAGCCGGGGCAGTTCAGCCTGTTCCCCCCGCTTGGCATCGCCCTTCTGCGGCTTCTGTCCCGGCTGCGGGGTTTGCGCTTTCTTGTCGCTTTTCTCGGCCACGGCGGGCTTGCGTGCACCGCTGTCCGTAAACTGCTTCACCGGCGAGCCGAACACGAACAATAGAATGACCAACAGCGTGGCGGCCACGCAGATGGCCAGCACGGCCCGGGCCACCAGCGGCGTCAGGGTGGGCTTGCCGCGCTTGCTGCTGGAACGCCGCGTCCCGGATGTGGCCGACGGCTTGCCAGATTTGCCCGACTTGCCCGATGGGGCGGGCTTGCGTCCCGAGCCCCCCTTGGCGTCATCCTTGCGGGGGGGCTTCTTTCCGGGGGTCTTCTCCCCTGCCATGCGCTCTCCTGCTCCATGTCCGGGTCATGCCGCGCCGCCCGTGACTGCGTCCGGCCTGCGGCATGTCCTGCCATGATCCGGCATGATCCGACATGCCCTGACATGCCCTGACATGACAGGGGCGCGGTCTCCCGCGCCCCTGGTTTTCATCGTGCAACCTTACAACGGCATCGGCAGCCCGCCGCCTGCGCGGCGGTACGCCTACTGGATATCCTTGAGGCGGGGCAAGCGCTTGACGAACTGCAACGCCATGCGCAGCTGGTTGTCCTTTTCCAGGGCCTGCTTCACGTCGTCCGCGGCCTTGGCCGAAGGACGCGCATCCTTGCCCGAAGAACCGTTCTCGAGGTGACGGTTCAGGTCCTTTTCGCGCACCATGTTCAGGCGGTGGGCCTTTTCTTCGTCGCGCGGCAGTTCGAAGGGCACCTCGAAGTCGGGCTCGATGCCTTCGGCCTGAATGGAGCGGCCATTGGGCGTGTAGTACAGGGCCACGGTCAGCTTCAGACCCGCGCCGTCGGACAGGGGAATGACGTTCTGCACGGAGCCCTTGCCGAAGGTGCGTTCGCCCAGGATGAGCGCGCGATTGTGGTCGCGCAGGGCACCGGCCACGATTTCCGAGGCCGAGGCGGAACCGGCGTTGACCAGCACCACCATGGGCACGGACACGTCGCCGGGCTGGGTCTTGGCGCGGTATTCGCGGCTGGCGTCCTCCATGCGGCCACGGATGGACACGATGACCCCATCCTTCAGGAAGGTGTCGGACACGCTCACGGCCTGGTCCAGCAACCCGCCGGGGTTGTTGCGCAGGTCGAGGATGATGCCCTTCATCCCCTTCTTGCCCGCTTCCTTCAGCGCGTCCACCAGTTCACCGGTGGTGCGTTCGCTGAAGCGGGTCAGGCGCACCCAGTGGTAGCCGTCTTCAAGCATCTTGGACTTGACGCTGATGAGCGGGATGGCGTCGCGCACCAGGCGCACCACTTCGGGCGCCTTGGCGTCGCGGTGCAGGATGGACAGTTCCACCTCGGTGCCCTTGGCCCCACGGATGCGGCTGACCGCTTCCTGGGTGGTCATGTCCTGTGTGGGCACGCCGTCCACGGCAAGAATGATGTCGCCGCTCTTCAGGCCCGCCTTGTGGGCGGGGGTGTCCTCGATGGGTGCCACCACGATGAGTTGGCCGTTCTCGCTGGAAATCTCGATGCCGATGCCGAAGAATTCGCCGGAGGTGCTTTCCTGCATCTCCTTGAATTCCTCCACCGACAGGAAGGTCGAATGGGGATCCAGACCTTGCAGCATGCCCTTGACGGCCCCGTTGATCAGATCCTTGCGGGGTACGTCGCGCACGTAATAGCGCTCCACCAGGTCGAGCACCTGGCTGAAGCGCTTCAGCGAGTCGTATTTGCCTTCCTCACTCGCCGCACCGACGGTGTCGGGCACCAGCGCCGCCCCGCCGGAAATGGCGAGCACGCCAAGAATGAGCAGCGTGGCCGTCCACAGCGTCACACGCATAATGAAACCTCCGAAAGCCTGAAAAGAGGCTAATTTGCTGAAAGAAGCCACGCATCAGGGTTAATGGCTTTTTGGTGAAAACGCAATTCGAAATAGACTCCGGGGCCATTGGCGTCCGGATAGAATCCGGCGGTGCCCACCTGCTGCCCCCCGCCCACCTCCTGCCCCAGCCGCAACGGGCTGTCGGCCAGAAAGGCGTACAGCGTATAGTACGCCTGTCCGTGCATCAGAATGACGACACGGCCGAACCCGCGCATGGTGTCGTTATGCACCACACGGCCATAGGCCACCGCGCACACCGGCTCGCCCTGCCTCACCGAAATGCCCAGCCCGCGCACGGGGGGCTTGGCATCCGGCGCGTAGCGGCGCACCACCCGGCCCTTGGCGGGCCACGGCAGCCGGCCCTTCTGCTTCTCTATGTCGCCGCGCGACAGGGCCTGCTCCAGCCGGGCATTGAGGGTCTGGATCATCTCGAAAAGGTCGGCCAGTTCCGCCTCGGCGTCCTCGCGCTGCTGGCGCACCGAAGACAGCGACTGGCGGAAGCGCTGCTTGTCAGCCAGCAGCTTCGAACGGTCCGCCCCCAGCGCCTCCACCTGCTTGCGCACCTGCTCGGACAGTGCCTCGCGCCGGGTCAGGGCCTCTGCCATGGCGGTTTCCTGGGCGCGCAATTCCTGCTGGCGCTCGCCGATGACCTTGTAGATTTCCTGCGTCCAGGCGTAGTCACGCTCGGCCATGCGCCAGTCTGTCAGATCGCGCGCGCCCACCCCCTTCTGGCGCACGTACAGCGGCCAGAGCAGTTGCAGCAGCCCGGACAGCGAGGCCTCCGTGCGGGAACGCTCGGCTGCCAGCCGCTCGTAGGCGGCGCGCACATCGGTGGCGGCGGCCTCCAGTTGGGAAAGTTCCTGCTCTTGCCGGGCCACCTTGGCCTCCAGCGCGGTGATGCGGTCTTCGGCCATGGCCAGGTCGGTGTTCAGGGCGCGCTCCTGTACCGAAAGCTTGGTGATGCTCTCCTGCCGGGCACGCAGGCGGGCCTGCTGGGCCTCCAGCGCCTTGCGGATGTCTTCTTCCGTGGTCAGCTGGCCCACGGGTGCTGCCTTGCCGCGCGCCTCCTGGCGCTGCGGAGCGCCCTTGGCCCCCTTGCCCGACGGGGCGGACGGGCCGGACGGGGCG
>NZ_VSMK01000322.1 GCF_011682075.1 Nitratidesulfovibrio liaohensis | reverse complement strand
CCCCATCCGGAAACGTCGCCCCTCGCCCGTGCGAGCATGCCCCACGCGGCTCTGCCCCATGCGAGCGCGACCGGACGCTCGGGCGGCACGCCTACCCTCGCCGTCTCGTCGCGCGGGACCAACGACGCATTACGGGTGGCGGTGATCGGGGCCATCGGCCCGCACAAGGGATCGCACGTGCTGGAAGCCTGCGCCCGCCACGCCCGCGAGGCGGGGCTGCCCCTGCACTTCACCGTGGTGGGCTACACAGACCGCGACGAAACATTGCGCCAGCTTGGGGTGACCGTCACGGGCCGCTATGACGAAAAAGAATTGCTCGACCTGCTCGGTTCGTCAGACGGAAGCAGGGCGGACGGAAACGTGGCAGACGCGACGCCGGGAAACGGCCACGGCGGCTACCACCTTGCATTCCTGCCCGCCGTGTGGCCGGAAACGTATTCCTACACACTGTCCGAGGCGGTGCTGGCCGGGCTGTACCCGGTCACCTTCGACCTTGGCGCACCCGCCGAACGCATGACCGCGTGGAACTACGGCCTGCGTCTGCCGGTGGCCCTGATGCGCGACCCGGCGGCCATCAACGCCGCCCTGCTGGCCTGCACGCCCGCAGCCCCGCCAGCAGGACTGACCCGCGCCCTGCTTGCCGCCGGGGACTACCCCGCGCCGTTCCGGGCCAGTTACTACGGCTTTCCGGACGGGGAAAAACCCGGGGGGGATACCGGGGGGAGAGCGGCCAGGTCCGCCAAGGAGCAGCCATGAATCAGGACCGACACTTCCACGCCGCCGCCCGCGATGGCCATCCGCTGATCTCGGTGGTGGTGCCCAGCTACAACCATGGGCGGTACATCGGGGCCTGCCTCGATGCGCTGATGTTCCAGGACTACCCCAACCTGGAAATCGTCATCACCGACGACGCCTCCACCGACGATTCCGTGGCGGTGATCCGGCGCTTCCTGCGTGACGTGGCCGGGGCCACCGCCTCGTACGCCTGCCGCTACGACGCGGCGACGGACGTCATCGAGCGCGCCGTGCACCCCCGCTACGCCCGCACGGGCCGCCGCATCGTGTTCCTGCGGGCAGAGGCCAACGGCGGCTCCACGGCCAACTACAACCGGGGCCTTGCCCACTGCACGGGCGAGTACTGCACCTTTGTCCCGGCGGACGACATCTGCCACCCGCAACTGTTCTCCGCCCTGGCCCTGCCACTCAGGAACGACACGGCGGACTTCGCCTACGCCGACATGTTCGTGGTGGACGACGACATGCGCATCCTGCGCGAATTCCGCCTGCCGGAGCATTCCTTCGATGCCTCGTTCCGCAGTTGGTACCTGTGCGGGGTGGCCAAGCTGTACCGCCGCGTCCTGCACGACCGCTTCGGCCCCTTTGACGAAACCGCCGACGCCGACGACCACGAATGCTTCCTGCGCTTTGCCCTTGGCGGGGCGCGCTTCACCCATGTACCGTACACCCTGTATTCGGTGCGCACCCACGAGGGGCGCGAAAACGGCCTGCACGCGCCGGGGCGCTTCGCCCGGCTGCTGGAGCATTCCAAGCGGCTCACCCTGATGGCGCGGGAACGGGAACCCGCCCCGCCCGGCGCGTGGCGCGAGGAAATGGTGAGGACGGGTGCACCGGGCACCGACCGCACACCGGACGCGGACGCGGACGACGCACCCCATGCCGCCTGTGGTTCGCATCCGGTGGCCGAGCGCGTGGTGCTGACCTACGAGGAACGCAGCTTCCTCACGGAAGGCAACGGCGCGGACACGCCGCCCACGCCGCCACCTCTGCCGGACGGCGATGAGGAGGCCAGCCGTGGGTGACCTGGCCCTGCCGCACATCCTGCCCCGCGTGCGCGATGCCCGGCGCGAGGTGCGCAAGTACGCCAACTTCCTGCTGGCCCTGCGCGCCCGCCGGGCCGGGGCCGCGCGGGTGGCGCACCACCCCTTCGACCTCACCGTGGACTGCGCCACCCTGTGCCAGCTGCACTGCCCGTACTGCGCCGTGGGCAATGGCGCCATCCGCCGCAAACCCTCGCTGATGGACGCGGCCCTGCACGAACGGCTGGCCGCGGACGTGGCCCCGGACCTGTTCCTGGCCTGGTACTTCAGCGCCGGGGAACCGCTGTTGCACCCGCGCCTGCACGAGCACCTGGCCCGCACCGCCGGCGAAGAAGCCTTCACCGTGGTTTCCACCAACCTCAGCGTGCCCCTGACCCCGGCCCGGCAGGAGGCGCTGCTGCGTTCCGGCCTCGGCATGCTCAGCGCATCGGTGGACGGGGCCAGCGCGGCGACCTATGCCCAATATCGGCGCGGGGGCGACTTTGGGCTGGTCACGGACAACCTTGCCGCGCTGGCCCGGCGCAAGCGGGAGATGGGGCTGCAATTCCCCCTGCTGGAATGGCGCTTCCTGCTGTTTGCCCACAACCAGCACGAGGTGGACGCGGCCCGCGCCATGGCTGCGGACATGGGGCTGGACCTGCTGGAATTCTTTCCCGGCTATGCCCTGCCCCCCGGCGACCCCGGCGAACAGGGAGTGCACCCCATGACCATCCCCATGCCGGGGCGGCCCATTTCCGGTCCGGCATACGAGGCTGGCCTTGCCCGGCGCGAAACGCTGGTGCAGCGGCTGGCGGCGGACGGCATGCCGCCCGCGCCCGCCCCCGTGGATACGGCGGTGGATACGGCGGTCGATACGGCGGAGGAGACTGCGGAGGGCAGTGGGGCAGAAGGAGGCGGTGGAAAGGACAAGGCCCGCCGCCGCTGCGACTGGCTGTACTACAGCGGCATGATCTATCCGGACGGGGCGTTCGGACCGTGCTGCGTGGCCACCGACGCCGACGACGACTTCACCCGGCTGGACGCCCACCCCGACTTCGGCGCGGCATGGAACGCCCCGGCCTTTCTGCGCTCGCGCACGGCCTTTGCGGCGGGCGATGGCGGCAACGGAAGGAATCGAGGCCTCGACCACGCACCGGCGTCCGATGTTTTCGGCACCGGCGGCACGGCAGGCACGGTGTGCGACCGCTGCCCCCTGCCCGTGGCGCAGGAACTGCAATTCGTGCAGAAGGTGCGCGCCATCCTGCGCAACGCCCCGGACTGGGTGGTGCGCATCCTGTCCGCCGCGCCGGGCGAATTCTTCCTGCCCGCCGACCTGCGCCGCATGCCCGTGGAACTGGCCGCCCTGCACCGGCCAGAGGCCCGCACCCTGCCAGCGGACCCGGACGCGCTG
>NZ_VSMK01000321.1 GCF_011682075.1 Nitratidesulfovibrio liaohensis | reverse complement strand
GCAGGCCCGCCGTATCCGGCACGCCGCACCCGGCCTTTCGCGCGCACCCGCGCACGCCGGATGCATGCTGCGTTCGGACCCGCGCCGCCCCCTGCCGGAGCCCGTCATGACTTCGCCGAAGCCCGCCAGCCTCAAGGACATGTACCGCACCCTTCAGGACGATCCGTTTCCGGATTCCCTTACCCTGACGCTGGGCGACACCACCCTGACCTACCGCAAGCGCACCTGGACCATCGACGGTGAACGCAAGGGCCTGCGCTACGGCGAAAACCCCGACCAGCCCGCCGCCCTGTACGAACTGGCCGAAGGCGGCCTGACCCTTGGCGGCGTGGCCTTTCGCGCCGCCGGGCAGGGCCTTGTCTCGGCCATCGCCGAAGAACACATGGTCCAGGCGGGCAAACACCCCGGCAAGACCAACCTGACCGACGTGGACAACGGGGTGAACATTCTACAGTACCTGGCCGCGCGCCCCGCCGCCGTGATCCTGAAGCACAACAACCCGTGCGGGGCCGCCTGGTCCAATGATGGCGTGGCCGACGCGCTGGACAAGGCCTACAACTGCGACAGAATCGCCGCCTTCGGCGGGGCCGTGGTGGTCAACCGCCCGCTGGACCGCGCCGCCGGTGAACTCATCGCCGCCAACTACTTCGAGGTGGTGGCCGCGCCCGACTTCGAGCCCGGCGTGCTGGAGCTACTGCAAACCCGCAAGAATCTGCGCATCCTGCGCATGCCCGGCCTGGCCCAACTCGAAAACTTCGCCGATGCCCCGTTCCTGGACATCAAGAGCCTCACCGACGGCGGCATGGTCATCCAGCATTCGTTCCGCAACCGCATCCGTACCGTGGCCGATTTTCTGCCCGCCGAAGCCACCAGCAAGGACGGCGTCACCGTCACCGCCCGCGCCCCCTCGAAGCAGGAAGCCGACGACCTGCTGTTCGCCTGGGCCGTGGAGTCGGGCGTCACGTCCAACTCGGTGATCTTTGCCCGCAATGGCGCCACCGTGGCCATCGGCACCGGCGAACAGGACCGCGTGGGCTGCGTGGAACTGGCCATTCACAAGGCCTACACCAAGTACGCCGACTCGCTGGCCTTCGCCGCGCACAACTGCTCGCTGTACGACCTGAAGCAGAAAGCCGCCGCCGATCCGGCCCTGGCCGACTCGCTGGCCGCCATCGAACGCCGCACCAGGGACGAACGCGGCGGCCTGCCCGGCACCGTGCTGGTCTCCGACGGGTTCTTCCCCTTCCGCGATGGCGTGGACGTGGCCCTGGCACAGGGCGTTGCCGCCATCGCCCAGCCCGGCGGCTCCATGCGCGACCACGAAGTGATCATGGCCGTGAACGAGGCCAGCCCGCAGGTGGCCATGGTGTTTACCGGACAGCGGTCGTTCAAACACTAATACTTCCAGAGATAAGCAATCTCGGGGAGGGGACCCTTTAAAAAGGGTCCCCTCCCCGAACCCCTCCCCCCTAAATTTTTCAATGGGGGAGACGCATGGGAAATCTGCCTTTACCCCGGCTCGTTATAAAGGGTGTTGCAGGTAGTCATTGCCTTTCCCCTATCTGGACATTGCCTTTCTTCCTTCATACCCCGCAGCGGTCTGCCGCTGCGGGTGGCTGGTGCGGGGGCGATGCAAGGAATTACGAGTTTTTGTAGCCGGGCAAGGCGGCGCGCGATTTTCGCGCGGAGCGTACTTGCGTACGTGAGCAGCGAAAATCAAGCGCCAACGCAGCCCGGCCCAAAAAGACGGATTCTGCAAGCAGCGCCACCGTGCTGACGGGATGCACCTAAGAATCGCGCTGACATAGCGCACCTGCGGCAGCCCAAACGCCTTCTCCGGCCTCACTGAAACAAACCAAGCGGGAAACATGGCGGCACCATCCGGCATCGTGCGCTACCCCGGCCCGGGGTGCATCGTGGAATTCATGCAGGGCAACCGCCCCATAACGGCCTGGGTGCTCGAAGAACAGGCAGGCAAGCTGCGCCTGCTGCTCGCCAACCGCCGCGAAACCAAGCTCACCACCAGCCGCCTGCTGCCATGGTCCGGCCCGGTCTACTCCGGCGAGTACGGCCGCCAGCAGATCATCGACCTGCTGGAACTGCACCGCCAGCGCCGCGACGACCGCGAAACCGCGCTCGACCCGCTGGAACTCTGGACCCTGGCCCAGGGCGAGGTGGACCGCGCCTCGCTGGAATGGTTCGCGGAACTGCTCTGGGAAGCGCCCGAAGTGGACGACCTGGCCGCCCTTGGCCGCGCCATGCTGGCCTGCAAGACCCACTTCAAGTTCCAGCCGCCCGACTTCGAGGTGTACACCGCCGAAAAGGTGGACGCCCGCCTGGCCGAGCAGGAAGCTACCCGCCAACGCGAAGCCCTGGTCGCAGCCGGGCACGAATTCGTGCGCATCCTGTGGGACGTGCACTCGCGCCGCCGCACCCTGCCGCCGGAAACCTCGCCGGAACGCCCCGCCCCGGACATCGCCGAACAGTTGGCCGCGCTGGTCATGACCCGCCTGGCCGACCCGGACGACCACGACACCGAGCCGGTCTGGAAGCAGGTGACCAAGGGCCTGCCCGACGACCCGCACCTGGCCCTGCACCTGGCCAAAACCTGGGGCCTGGTGCCGGAACACCACAACTTCTGGATGGACCGCGCGGGCTACGCCCCCGGCAACGCCTGGGCTGCCAGCCACGCAGGCGACATCGCCGCGCTGCGCGCCGCCGTGGAATCCGCCCGGCGCGACCCGCTGGCCACGCCGTTCATCTCCATAGATTCCGCCACGACCCGCGACATCGACGACGCCTTCCACATCGAGGCGCGTGGCGACGGGGGCTTTCGCCTGTGGCTGGCCCTGGCCTGCCCGGCCCTGGCCTGGCCCTACGGCAGCGAACTGGACAAGGCCGTACTGCGCCGCGCCACCAGCATCTACCTGCCGGAAGCCACCCACCACATGCTGCCCGAAGAACTGGGCATCGGCTTCTTCAGCCTGCTTGCCGGTCAGGACCGGCCCGCGCTGGTGCTGACCATGGAAGTGGCACCAGACGGCGAACTGCAATCCTGCGTGCCCAACGGGGCGTGGGTGACCCTGGCCGCCAACCTCACTTACGAGGCCTGCGAGGCCTGCCTTGCCGCCGTGGCCCCGCCGCAAGCCGCCCCGAACCCGGACGACGACCTGCTGGCGGCCATGCTGGCGGGCGATCCCGACGCGGAAGACGCCGCATCCGCCCCCAC
>NZ_VSMK01000320.1 GCF_011682075.1 Nitratidesulfovibrio liaohensis | reverse complement strand
CGCCATGCGGCCCGCCCCTTGCCCGCCCGGCCCCCCTGTCCCCAGTGCATCCCGGCATTCCGCCCGCCGGGGCGCGCCGCGCGTTCCGCCGCAAGCGCCACTCCCATTCTCGGTACTGGTCATTCGTGCGGCAAAGTGCTTAGGCTCTGTCCAGTCCCCCTGCGATATCTCCACCTCAAAAAAAGGAGCACACTCGTGGCGAACAGGACAGTCTTCGTCAACACCTTCACCAACGGCATCCTCGGTCCGGATGTTCCCATGCTGGGGCCGGTGCAGGACGGCGGCATCATCGTCGCCAACACCGCGCCCGGCTGCTGGGGGCCCATGCTTACCCCCGCCATCCGGGGCGGGCACGAGGTGACGCAGCCGGTTTACGTGCAGGGCGCGGAACCGGGCGATTCCATCGCCATCCGCATCCTGTCCATCCAGGTCACCTCGCGGGTCACGGCGTCCGGCAACGACAGCATGTTCGCGGACCGCTGCCTGGGCGACCCCTATGTGGCGGGCAAATGTCCGCAGTGCGGCGCGCTGTACGAAAACACCTGCGTGGAAGGCTGCGGGCCGGACTGCATCCGCTGCGCGGCGTGCGGGGCAGCCGCAGCGCCCTTTGCCTTCACCAACGGCTACACCATCGCCTTCAACGAACAGGGCACGCTGGGCGTCACCCTGAACAAGGCCGCCGCCGAACGGGTGGCCGGCAACGCGCGCGAGTACATGTGCACGCCGGACAATTCCATCCAGAACCCGGTGGTGGCCCTGGCCCCCAGCGACATCCCCGGCGTGGTCAGCCGCATGATCCCCTTCGTGGGGCAGCTTGGCGTCATGCCCACCCGGCAGATTCCCGATTCGCACAACGCGCGCGACTTCGGTTCGTTCCTCGTGGGCGCGCCGCATGAATACGCCATCACGCAGGAACAGTTGGCCGACGTCACAGACGGCCACATGGACATCAACCGCGTGCGCGCCGGGGCCGTGCTGATCACGCCGGTGCGCGTGCCCGGCGGCGGGGTGTACGTGGGCGACATGCACGCCATGCAGGGCGACGGCGAAATCGCGGGGCACACCGCCGACGTGGCCGGGGTCATCACCATGCAGGTTTCGGTGCTGAAGGGCGTGACCTGCGGTGGCCCCATCATTCTGCCGGTGCATGACGACCTGCCCCTGCTGGCCCGCCCCCTGAGCGAGGACGAAAAGCGCCAGGCACGGCAGCAGGCGGACGCTTGGGGCGTGCAGTTGGAAGAATCCGCGCCCATCTCCTTCGTGGGCACCGGCCCCAACCTCAACGACGCCACGGCCTGCGCGCTGGACCGCGCGGCAACATTCCTGGGCTGCACCGTGCCGGAAGTGATGAACCGCGCCACCATCACCGGCAACATCCAGATTGGCCGCGCGCCCGGCACCGTTACCGCCACCTTCCTTGCGCCGGTGGACACGCTGCGTGAAAAGGGCGTGTACGAACTGATCCGCACCCAGTACGGCCTGTAAACGCATTGCCACGGTTTGTGCGCAATAACGAAGAAGGCCGCCGATCTTTCGATCGACGGCCTTTGCGTGTCTAAGCTGGTCGGGATGAGAGGATTTGAACCTCCGACCCCCTGAACCCCATTCAGGTGCGCTCCCAGGCTGCGCTACATCCCGACACGCGAGAAAAGGTGTGTAGCCCCGGTGGCCGGTGCTGTCAACATGAAAGTGGGGCGAAAGTGCGCGAAAAGGCGGCAAGGGGGGAGCAGGGCGTCGGCAGGGCCGTGGCGGTCGCATGATGTGGGCGAAGGCTGGGCATGCCTGGGCGGCGTCGCGCGCATGAGACGATACCCTTGCAGGTACGGCCGTGTCGGGTAGAATGGCGGCGGGCGGCACGTGCCGCCGGGCGCACCCTTGCCCGTGGCATTGCCCTTGTCCGCTGTCCGCCAGCCACACGCCATCCCGTAGCATCCACCCGCAGGAGGCACCATGAGCCCATCGCCCCGCGTCCCCATCGAATCCATTTCGCCGCAGGCCCTGCGCGACTACATGGCCGCCCGGCCAGAGGGCAGCTATGTGCTGGTGGACGTGCGCCAGCCCGATGAATACCGGCAGGAGCACATCCCCGGCGCCCGGCTGGTGCCCGTGGGCGAACTGGCCGCCCTGCTGGCCACGCTGGACCCGGCGCAGGACCACGTCTTCTATTGCCGCAGCGGGGGGCGGTCCGCGGCGGCGGCGGTGATGGCGGCGGAAAGCGGCAGATTCGCCGCGTCGTCATCAGGGATGGGGGGCACGGGTGGCACGGGCGCCACGGCGGTGGGCCGCATCCTGAACCTGGCGGGTGGCATGAATGCCTGGTCCGGACAGGCCGTGGCCGACAGTCCGCGCATTCAGGTGTTTGCCGGGGTGCGCAGCATGGAGGAACTGCTGCGCCGTGCGCTGGACATGGAAAAGGCCGCCCACCTGCTGTACACCCGCGTGCGCGCCGCCGGGCCGAAACCCGCCGTGTGCGCGCTGATGGACCGGCTGATCGGCGTGGAACTGGCCCACGCCAAGGTGGTCTATCACCATCTTGCGCAGCGTTGGGACGCCGACGCCCACGCCGACGCCACGCGCGGCCCGCTGCCCCCCTTCGATGCGCTGTTCGATGCGCTGGAAGGCCGTGTGCTGGAAGGCGGCATGGCCGTGGCCGATCTGGAGCCGTGGCTGCGCGACGCCGCCAGCGGCGACTGTCTGGACATCGCGGAACTGGCGCTGGAAGTGGAAATGAACGCCTACGACCTGTACCGCACCCTGGCCGACGAGGCCCGTCGCGGCAGCGGCCTTGGCGGCCTTGCGGAGCGGGCCTTTCTGGATCTTGCCACGCAGGAAAAGACCCACGCCCGCATGATCATCGACCAGATCGCCACCTTTTCCACGGACGGGGAGGCCCGGTGACCGACGATTTGCGGCGTTTGGACCAGCACTGCCAGTCTCGCCAAGTTGGCCCGGCTCGCCAGACTGGCCCCTTCGACCATTCCGGCCTGCCCGCGCCCTTGCCTGCCCCGTGGGGTAGGGATGGGGCGGCCCCGTCTTCGGGGGCGGCTGAGCAGGCAGGCGGTGAGCCCGTTTCGACTGTTCCGGCTGCCCCATCCGCGTCCATCGTCCCGCCCGAATCGGTGCGGCCCGGTACCGCCGTGCCCATCCCCGTGGCCCTGCTGCGCTGCCCGGACTACGACCCGCAGCGCATCGGGCGCGTGGTGGCAGAGGCGCTGGACGCCTCCGGCTGG
>NZ_VSMK01000330.1 GCF_011682075.1 Nitratidesulfovibrio liaohensis | reverse complement strand
ACCGGCGCGGTGCTGGCCGGGCTGCTGGGGCATCGGCCCGCCACCTGCCCGCCGGGGTTGTTGGAATCGCTGCCCGCGCTGCCGGAAGGGGAACGCACCCTGCGCCTTGGGCCGGCAGCCCTGGTGCTTGCCGAAGGCACGGTGCTGCGCGATGCGGTGCAGCACGCCCATCCCTTCAGCAACACGCTGGTCATGGAACTGCTGGACACGCATGGCGCAGTGCTGTGCGAGCGCGAGTACTATTCCGTGGGCGGCGGGTTCATCCAGTGGAAGGGATGGCAGCCCGAAGAGCGTGGCAGGCCCGCGCACCCGTACCGCAGCATGGCGCAACTGCGCGCGCGGCTGGTGGAAACCGGCCTCACCATCCACGAACTGATCCTGGAGAACGAGATGGCGGTTACGGGCATGGGCCGTGCCGCCATCCTGGACCGGCTGGCCGCCATCATCGAACTGATGGAAGCCAGTGTGCGGCGAGGCATCGAGGACGGCGGCCCGCTGCCCGGCACCCTGGGGGTGCACCGCAAGGCCCGCGTGCTGCTGATGCGCGCCCAACGCCTGCCCAACGCGGTGGATTCCTTCCTGGGGCGGCTGAACGCCTACGCCTTCGCCGCCGCAGAGGAAAACGCGGCGGGCGGGGTCATCGTCACCGCCCCCACCTGCGGCGCGGCCGGGGTGATGCCCGCGCTGCTCTATGCCATGCGCCACGACCTTGCCATCGGCGACCGGGCCGTGCGTGAAGGGGTGCTGGCATCGGCGGCGGTGGGATTCCTGGCCAAGCACAACGCGGGCATCGCCGGGGCCGAGATGGGCTGCCAGGGCGAGGTGGGCGTGGCGTCGGCCATGGCTGCCGCCATGCTGGCCCACGCGCGCGGCAACCCGGTGCACGTGGTGGAGAACGCGGCGGAAATTGCGCTGGAACATCATTTGGGGCTGACCTGCGACCCGGTGGGCGGCTACGTGCAGATTCCCTGCATCGAGCGCAACGCCGTAGGCGCGGTGAAGGCCTACAACGCCTGCCTGCTGGCCACCTGCGAAGACCCGCGCCACCACCGGGTGACGCTGGACAGCGTCATCGCGGCCATGGCCGAGATAGGGCGCGACATGAACGCCAAGTTCAAGGAAACGTCGTCCGGCGGGCTTGCGGTCAGCGTGGTGGAGTGCTGACCGGCTTTTTGGGATATATGAAAGAGAGCGGCGTCCATCCCCTGAAGGATGGACGCCGCTTTTATTCACGCTGCTGGCAGCAGTCTAAGGGCTGTTCGCAAAATTAGGGTTTTTGTTCGCTGGCGAGGAAAACGAGCCAGCCATGAGGGAGTATACTCTTATTGTATTCGACCGACATGGCAGGCGAAGTTTGACGACGCCAGCGGGCAAAAGGACAATTTTGCGACAGGCCTACAGGCCCTTGCCGACCATGCGCAGCAGCCGGACGAGCTGGTTGGTGAAGCCCGCCTCGTTGTCGTACCAGATGATCAGCTTCAGCATGGTGCCATCAATGACACTGGTGCACAGCGCATCCACCACGCCGCCGTGGGTGGAGCCCATGTAGTCCACGGACACCAGCGGCTCTTCGGTGTAGCCCATGTTGCCCAGCAGCGGTCCCTCGGCCGCGGCCTTCAGCAGGGCGTTCACTTCTTCGACGCTGGTGGGGCGTTCCAGTTCGCAGGTCAGGTCCACCAGCGACACGTTGGGGGTGGGCACGCGCACGGCCATGCCGTCCAGCTTGCCGACAAGCGCGGGAATGACCAGCGTGGTGGCCTTGGCCGCCCCGGTGGTGGTGGGAATCATGGACAGCGCGGCGGCGCGGGCGCGGCGCGGGTCCTTGTGCGAACCGTCCAGGATGCGCTGGCTCATGGTGTACGAGTGCACCGTGGTCATCAGGCCGTGCTTGATGCCGAACGCCTCGTGGATGGTCTTGGCGGCGGGGGCCAGGCAGTTGGTGGTGCACGAGGCGGCGGAGATCACATCGTGCTTCGCCGGGTCGTAGTCGCCATGGTTCACGCCCATGACCACGGTGACGTCGGCATCCTTGGCCGGGGCGCTGATGACCGACTTCTTCGCGCCGCAGGCCAGGTGCTGCGCAAGGCCCGCGCGATCCTTGATCGTGCCGGTGGTTTCCACCGAGATGTCGATGCCGAGGTCCTTCCACTTCCATTCGCCCGCCCGTTCACGGGTGACGGCAATGTGGCGGCCGTTGACGATCAGCCCGGCATCGTCGTGGGCCACTTCGCCCCGGAAGGTGCCGTGGCACGAATCGTACTTGAACAGGCGGGCCAGAGAGGCGTTGTCGGCGCGGGCATTGATGGCCACCACGCCAAGGTCGTCGGTATCGGCCAGCAGTCTGACGAGGTAGCGGCCGATGCGACCGAACCCGTTCATCCCAAGCTTGATCATGAGTCCGTTCCCCTGAGACGGTTAGATCTTGTTCGAGCAGCCCAGCACGTTGCGAATCTTGTGCTGCACCATGTTCTTCACGGCGTCGCGCGCGGGCTTCAGGTACGCGCGCGGGTCGAAGTCAGCCGGCTTTTCCATGAAATGCTTGCGAATGGTGGCGGTCATGGCCAGGCGGATGTCGGTGTCGATGTTGATCTTGCACACGCCGTAGGTGGCCGCCTTGCGCAGCAGGTCTTCGGGCACGCCCTTGGCGCCGCCCACCTTGCCGCCGTAGGTGTTGGCCATGTCCACGAATTCCTGCGGCACGCTGGACGCGCCATGCAGCACCAGCGGGTAGCCGGGCAGCATGCTGGTGATCTTTTCCAGCCGCGCGAAGTCCAGCTTGGCCTCGCCCGTGAACTTGTAGGCCCCGTGGCTGGTGCCGATGGCGATGGCCAGCGAATCGCAGCCGGTGCGCTTCACGAAGTCCACGGCCTGGTCGGGATCGGTGTACACCGAATGTTCCGCCGACACCTCGTCCTCCACGCCCGCCAACTGGCCCAGTTCCGCTTCCACCCACACGCCTCGCGCGTGGGCGTATTCCACCACCTGTCTGGTGACGGCGATGTTCTCTTCGTACGGCAGGTGCGAACCGTCGTACATGACCGAAGTGAAGCCGCCGTCGATGCAGTCCTTGCAGATGTTGAAGTCCTGGCCGTGGTCCAGATGCAGCACCACCGGCAGGTCGGTGTCCATCAGGGCCGCCTCGATGAGCTTCACGATGTAGTTCTGCCCGGCATACTTGCGGGCACCGGCGGAAACCTGAAGGATCAGCGGGGCCTGCTCTTCGCCGGCCGCCTGCATGATGCCCTGGATGATCTCCATGTTGTTCACGTTGAAGGCGCCGATGGCGTACCCTTCCTTGTAGGCCCGCTCGAACATCTGCTTGGGACCGGTCAGCGGCATGGGTTCCTCCTGCTGCGCCGGACGGGCGTGATGCCTGCTGGTCCGGCGGTGGAAATGAGTTCGTCGGCCGCGTCCCGCCGGAGGGTCCCTGCGGGAGTGGCGCGCGCGATCCGGGCATGCCTTCGGAAGGTCCCTCCGTGAAGACGCAGCCACGCATGATGCCATGGCGCAGGGGGCGGGTGTGGCCTCTCGACGAAGGCGCGGGAAAAATACCAGAATCCGTGGAAAAAATAAAGATGGACCGCGCAAGGCGGTCCGTCCTTCGCGCAAAAGGGATAACAAGGAACGTGCGGGGGCGGGAATGGCGCGGCTCGGAACCCCGCCGCCGGAGAAGGCGCACCGTTACGGAACGGGGTCTGGCGGCACGCCGAAGTCGGCAAATCATGCCGGTATGGCGCGTGCAGGGGCCGGGGCTGCCTTCCGGGCGCGCAGGCGATTTCCGCGGTGGCAGGGATCGGGGCGGTAATATGTAAACGTGGAATGCACTTTGCAAAGCTGCGTAAAGTCGTGTCGGTAACACGACGGCTTGGGCCAGGCGGCATGCACGTGCCGTGCTTTTTGCACGGAGCGGGCCTTCCGGGCTGGTTGGGGCAACGACGATGAGCATGGTGCGAGGTGCGTAGTGAGCTATCGTGAAGACACAAGGGGCGGTGTACTGCCGTTCACTTCCAAGGCCGACACCCTGGAGTGGCTTTCCGCGTATGACGATCTGCACATACCGCCCCTGCGCTCCTTTCGCGTGGGCGAGTGGCTGGCCGCGCGGGAAGCGACGCTTGCCCTGCTGGGGCGGTCCTTTCCCGGCGCCAGGCTTGCCGTGCGCAGTTCGTGCCGCCGCGAGGATAGCCGGGAAAGCTCCGGCGCGGGGGCCTTCACGTCCGTGCTGGACGTTCCGGCCGATGACCGGGATGCCCTTGCCGCTGCCGTGGAGACCGTCATTGCCTCCTATGGCCCCCCCGACTCCGCAACTCCCCCCGGCCCCGCCGATCTCGCGGATCCTGACGACCAGGTGCTGGTGCAGCCCATGGTCGAAGGCATCGTCGTCAGCGGCGTCATGATGACGCGCGTCCATGCCGACGGCGCGCCGTACTACGTGGTCAACTACGACGAATCGGGCCAGGCCGACGCCATCACGGGCGGGCGCAACGTCAGCAAGACGGTGTTCGTCTTTCGCGACGCGGAAGACGAACACTGGGATTCGCGCAGACTGCGTTCGTTCATCGCGCTGGCGCGCAGGGTTGAGGCCCTGTGCGGGCACGATGAACTGGACATGGAATTCTGCCTCGACGGGGCGGGGGTGCTGCACCTGTTGCAGGTGCGGCCAATCTGCACGCAGGCCCGCTGGATAGCCGGTGCCGACGGACAGGTGCGCGCCAAGATCGGCTTTGTGGTGGACTTCATTTCGGAAAGGGTGGGGCAGTGGCCTGGCCTTTTCGGGCAGCGTACCATTCTGGGCGTGATGCCCGACTGGAACCCGGCGGAAATGATCGGCGTCACCCCCCGCCTGCTGGCAAGCTCGCTGTACCGCGAACTCATTACCCGCAGGGTGTGGAGCCAGGCCCGCGAATTCATGGGGTACCGCCAGATGCCCCCCGAAGAGCTGATGCTCATGGTGGCGGGGCGCCCGTTCATCGACGTGCGCATCAGTTTCAATTCCTTTCTTCCCGCCGGGCTCGACGGGGTCACGGCCGAAACCCTCGTGGGGGCATGGCTGGACAGGCTGGACACCCACCCGCAATTCCACGACAAGGTGGAGTTTCAGGTGGCCCAGACCGCGCTGGATTTCTGCTTCGACAAACATCTGGACGAACGTTATCCGGGGCTGCTCACCCGCGCCAGGCGCGAGGAATTTCGGGCGGCGCTGCACGGGCTGACTGCGCACTGCCTGGAATCGGGCCAACGCTCATCGATGGATTGGGCGTACGAGGCGATCACGGAACTGCGCAACAGGCAGGCAGCGCGCGGCAGGATATCGGCGGACGCCCTTGCGCAGGGCATGAAGCCGTTGCCCCAGTTGGTGTTGCTGGCCGAGGAATGCCGCCTGTTCGGCACGTTGCCGTTTTCCATCCTGGCCCGGCATGCGTTCATTGCCGAATCCTTGCTGCGATCCACGGTGGAGCGGGGCGCGCTGGCGCCCGAACGGCTGGCGGCGTTCAAGACTACCATCCGAACCGTTTCGGGCGAGATGTCGCACGACCTCATGTCCGTGTGCCGCAGCGGCATGGACAGGGAAACGTTTCTGGCCCGCTACGGGCATCTGCGGCCCTGCAGCTACGACATCCTTTCCCCCCGCTACGCGGACCGCGACGGGCTGTTCTCGGATTCCAGCCCCGTGTCCATGGTGGAAGCGGAGGCCCCGTTTGCGCTTACCCCTCAGGAATACAACAACATCGCCTCGCTCCTGCACGAGGCGCATTTCGGCAATACCCAGCCGGAGGGCCTGCTGGAGTACGCCCGCCGCAGCATTGCCGGGCGCGAACTGGCGAAATTCATCTTTACGCGCAACCTTTCGGACATGCTGGAACTGCTCGCCCTGTGGGGTGACAGGCTGGGGCTTTCACGCGACGATCTGTCCCACCTCGAGGTGCGCGACGTCATGGAATGGGCGTCGCATTCCCTGCTGCGCGATGCCCCCGGCTATTTCCGCGAACTGGCCGACAAGGGGCGCGAACTGTTCAACCTCGGGCGCAGCATCAAGCTTGGGTACATCATCCGTTCCGCGCGCGACGTGTACGTGGTTCCGCAGCATCGCAGCGCGCCCAACTTCATCGGGCACGGCCGCACGGAAGCGCCGCTGGCGCGCCTGTACCCCGATTCGCCCTGTTCGGCGGACATTGCCGGGCGGCTGGTGTGCATCGAGAACGCGGACCCCGGCTTCGACTGGATCTTCTCGCGCGGTATCGCCGGGCTGGTCACCATGTTCGGCGGCACCAATTCGCACATGGCCATCCGCTGCGCCGAATACGGCCTGCCTGCGGCCATCGGGGTCGGTGAACTGCTGTTCGAACAGGTCACCTCGGCCCAGTCGGCCCTGCTCGATGCTGGCGCCTGCACCCTGCAACCTCTGTGAGCCACACGTGAATGTACGCCTTGCGCTGACCATGCGCGTGACCGAGGCGCCCGGCCACGCCGAACGCCGCGATGCCCTTGCCCAGGACTGGGGGCGGTTTCTTGCCGTGGCCCTGCCGGGCGCGGCGTGGCTGCCCATGCCCAATGCGGGCGATGACGCCGTGCGTCTGGCCGATGCCTTTGCCGTCAACGGCCTTGTGCTGACCGGCGGCGATGACTGGGGCGTCTTTCCCGAGCGGGACGCCACCGAGGCGGCCCTGTTCCGCTGGGCCATGGCGCGGGACATCCCTGTCCTTGGGGTATGCCGGGGCGCGCAGGTCATCAACCGCATGCTGGGGGGCTCCACGCGCGCAACCGACGGCGCGGTGCACGCAGGAACGCGACATCCTCTGACCGAACGGCAGGACTGGACGCCGGAAGACGTGAATTCGTACCACCGGCTGGTGCTGGACCGCGACATGCTGGCGCCCGGGCTTGCATCCGCCGCCCTGGCCCCGGATGGCACGGTGGAGGCATTTCACCTGCCGGGGCGCCGCGTGGTCGGCGTGCTGTGGCATCCCGAACGAGAACATCCTTACGGGGCTTGCGATGTGGCGTTGATGCAACGCCTGTTCGCGCCGGAGCAGCTATGAATTACGCCGTGGGCCTTATCCTGGCGGCGGGGCGCGGGTCCCGCATGAAGGGACTTACCGGGGACCGCCCCAAGTGTCTCACCGAACTCGCGGGGCGCCCCCTGCTGCACTGGCAGATCGATGCCCTGCGCACTGGCGGGGCCGCGCCGCTGCTCGTGGTGGGCGGCTACCTGGGACACATGCTGGAACCGGAGGCGCAGGGCATGCCCGCCGGTGCCTACGCCTCGCTCGAAAATCCCGACTGGGCGCGGACCAACATGCTCTCCACCCTGCTGTGCGCCGCGCCATGGCTGGAGCGTCAGTTCGACCAGGGCGCCGGGCAGGCCGTCATCTCCTATTCGGACATCGTCTACCACCCCGGCCATGTGGCCGCCTTGCTGGCGCACCCCGACCATGTCGCCATCACCTATGACACGCTTTGGGAACCCCTGTGGCGGCTGCGCTTCGGCGACCCGCTGCTGGATGCGGAAACCTTCCGGCAGGAAGGGGGGCGGCTTGCGGAGATCGGCGGCAAGCCGGGTTCGCTGGACGACATCTGCGGGCAGTACATGGGGCTCATCAAGGTCAGCCGGGAAGGCTGGCGGATGGTGAGAGAACGTTGCGCCCGGCTAGGCGACGCGGTGGCGCGAACGGACATGACGGGCTTTCTGCGCCTGCTGTTGGGCGACGGCACCCCGGTGGGCGCCGTGCCCGTGGCGGGGCGCTGGTGCGAAACGGACAGCGGCGACGATCTTGAGCGCTACCGGAGCGCGCTGGCAGCGCCCGGCTGGAGCCACGACTGGCGGTAGCCATACGGCTTTGATTGTACGGAGTGACCAGCCCTTACGGGAAAATACGAGCAACAATTTCGAGGAACGACATGCAGCACGGTGACTTCACGAATCTTGCGGATAATTACGCCCGGTACCGTCCCGGATATTCTCCTTTCGTGCTCGACGCCTTTCTCGGGCTCCTGCGCAAAGAGCCTTCGCAATTGCGGGGGGTGGACGCGGGAGCCGGTACTGGCATCTGGACGCGCATGCTGGCGCAGCGCGGCGTCAACATGACGGCGGTGGAACCCAACGAAGCCATGCGCATCGAAGGCATACGCCAGAACGGAGCTTACAGCATCGCCTGGCATGCCGGTTCTGCCGAGGATACGGGGTTGCCTGCGGACGCGTTTGATTTCGCGTGCATGGCGTCTTCATTTCATTGGCCTGATTTCGACCGTGCCGTGGCAGAGTTCTCTCGCGTGCTGAAAACGGGTGGTCTGTTCATGGCTTTGTGGAATACGCGCAGGTATGAATCCAACCCGTTGCTTGTGCGCATAGAGGAGCATCTCAAGAATCTTGTGCCATCCATGAAGCGTGTTTCGTCAGGACGGTCCGAATTTTGCGATACGCTTCTTGATCGCCTTGCTTCGTGCGGCACGTTCGAAGATGTTCTGTATGTTGAGGGAAGGCATACGGAATTGCAGACGCCAGAGCACTATATAGGCTTGTGGCAGTCAGTGAATGACGTTCGGGTTCAGGCCGGCGAGGAAAGGTTTTCCGACTTCATGGACTACATCAGGGAACAGACGGCGGGATTGCAGCACATCAAGGCCGAATACACCACCCGGGCGTGGATAGCCCGCAAGGCCTAGGCGATGACGGCACGGCACTCCGGCGGCAGGGTCATCTGGATCACCGGGTTTTCCGGCGCGGGCAAGACCACTCTGGCACGGGCTCTCATGCCTTGCCTGGGGGAACGCGCAGTATTGCTGGACGGCGACGAACTGCGCGAGGTGCTGGATGCGGCCCGGTGTGGCTTTGACCGGGAAAGCAGGCAGCGCCTTGCCTTCACCTATGCGCGCATGGCGCGCATGCTGGCCTTGCAAGGGGTTACCGTGGTGGTCGCAACCATCAGCCTGTTCCACGATCTGCATGCCTGGAACCGAGAGCACCTGCCCGGATATCTCGAAGTATGGCTCGACGTGCCGGAGGAGGAACGCCGCAGGCGGGACCCCAAAGGCCTCTATGCCGCCGCTGCCAACGGTCAGGTGCGGGACATGGCTTGCGAGCGCATGGTGGAGGTGCCGCGCGAACCGCATCTGACCCTGCGCTTTGGCGAACACGGGGATGTCGGGACCTGCGCGCGCACTGTACTGGAAATGCTGGATTTGTCCGATATGGCGGAGTTGCCGGGAGGGCGCGACGCGCCCCCCGGCACGGCATCCGGCACGGGGGGCGCATGATGGGCGGGGTGTACGGGCACGCGGAATGGGGCAGTGCATGCCGGGGCTGCAAGACGACGAGGAGCGTGGCGTGAGTCGCATTGCCGACGTGGAGGCGTTGTGCCGCTTGGGAATGCTGCACCTGCACAAGGGGGAGCCGGACAGGGCCAAGCGCCTGTTCCTGCGGGCCTGGCAGGCCATGCCGGACCAGACGGGCATTGCGTCGCTGCTGGCACAGGCGCACCGGGCGGAGGCGGCCCGCCGCCATGCAGAGGACGGCTGCAACGGGAGGATGCTGTTCGTCATCCGGGGGTACTTTCTTTCATACTATCTTCCGTTGTTGCGTCTGCTGCCCCCGGATCGCGTGGATGTGGATACCGGCGATGACGGCTGGGGGGTCGATGGCGCCGCCCGCGAAGAGTTGCTTGCGCTTGGCTTTGGGCCCTGCAAGCATGTTCCCCGTCCGGAGTGGTGGCGATATGCCATGGTGGTGGCGGACCACGCCATCCAGATGCATTTCCCCATTGCCGGGCCAGATGATCTGCTGCCCCCCGTGGCGGTGTATCTGCCGCATACCACCGCCTATACTGGCGGGGCGGGGCATCCATACCAGAGCCACTGCATCTATCCCTTCGAGGCGCTGGCGTTGCAGCAGCAAGCCCAGGCCCCTTGGCAGCAGTGTCTGTTCACCGGGCCGTACCAGTTCACTGAAGAGATGCTGCGCCTGATGCACGAGGACAGGGCTGCGTTGCGCGCACGGGTCATGGACGATCTGGAGCAAGAAGACCGGGGCGGGCCGCTGGTTGTCTGCTATGCCTCGGCGCTGGACAATTGCCACGAGGTGGCCGAAGGCCTGCGCGGGCTGGCCGACGCCCTGCACCCGCAGGGCGGCCTGGTGGTGCTGAAACCGTTTCCGGACGACGTGGAGCGCTACGCGGCGCTGGACATGGGGCGGGTGCTGGACTGGACGCGCTCGGGGGCAGGCGGCAACGAGCTGCGCATGGCCGCCGATTGCGTCCTGTGCGGGCTGGCGGGGTCCACGCTGCTTTCGGTGTTTCTGGCCGGGCAGCGGGTGCTGGCCTACCACACAGAGCAGGAGAGAGAGTACTGCGAAGGCAGCCGGGACCGCCAAAAGCTGCATCCACGCGGCACCGTCAGGCCCGGCGCCAATCCATGGGGCCGGGCTGTCATTGCTGGGTTGGGCGGGTCGTGCTCCATAGAGGACGTGCCGACTCTGCTGCGGCATCTTGATGCGCTGTTGGAGGACACGGAGTATCCGGCAAGGAATGAGGCCATCCGCCTGAGCGTACTGGGCCGCAGCGATGTGCGCCACGGTGCGCGACGAACGGCGGAACTGCTGCTTTCCCTGCTGGATGGCGGGCGTGCATCGTAGTTGCATGCGCCATGCGGTTGCCATCCGAAAGGGTGGGCACGACGTGTCGAAAGAACAGCCGGGTGACCGCGGAACGCGGTCACCCGGCTGTTCTTTCGACCTATCGATGCCGGACCCGTGTGCAAGGCGTGGAGGCTACGCGGCGGGGCTGTCTGTATCGCCGAGCACACCGGAGAAGCGTCCTCGCCTGAATACGGAAAGCACTTCCATGGCCGTCATGGCGGGGGCGTTGACGATGTGATAGCGCCCGTAGGTTTCGTCCTGCAATGCCTTCAGTCTGTCCTTGTAGTTTTGCGAGCGCATCGTTTCCTGAAGGTTGCGCAGAAGGGCGCCGACATCTGTAATGGGGATGGAGCCCAGTCGGGCCTCAAGGTCTCGGCAACGTGGAAAGAGTGGGTGCTGAAAAACGCCACGTTCATAGTATGTGTTTGTACGCCCGATGTCGAATTCGCGCGTTGTGTGGTATACGGTGATGTTTTGCCCAAGCATGACAGCCGTCATGAGTGCCGTTGTGGAGTATGATGTGAGGAAGCAATCGGCGGCAAGACGCGGGTCAATATGTCTGAAATCGCGCATTCCGAACGTGGTGACGCCTGCCTTGGATATTTTTTCTTGCAATTCAGTATGCCACGCATACGCCTTGACGATAAGATTCGTATGCCGTGAAATTTCTATGAGCGGTTCTACAAGTTCATGGTGGTCATCCATTATTGTTGTAAAGCACACAACTAATGGGAGTGATGTATCCTTGAAGCCGTATTCCTTCAGGATGGTATCGCGTAGTATTTTCTTGTTGTTTATATACAAATTGAGCGCGTCATTGTCGAACTGAAAAAGGCCAGTATATATTGTATCGCAGTTTGCGTTTCCGTTATGGGTGAATTTTTCACAGATGACAATTTCATGGTCGAAATCATATTGTGTAGCTTCAAGTGAAGCGTGGTCGATCAGAAGTTTCTTCTTTGGTCTTTTGCTGTCATCTACCCATTCCCACTGCTCGCTGGTGTACAGGCCCATGGCGTATGGAGAAATATCTATCTTGCGCGAAGCAGGTATGACACTATAGCCTTCTTGTGCCAAACGCACCATACATTCTGAAGTTTTCCCGATGGTAATGATGTCAATGAATTCGCGAGGTATGAATTTGATTATTGGATAATACTTGTGCAGGACTGTGGAGGACACAGGCATTGCAATTTTCTCTATGGTCATGACGCACCTGTTCTTGAAGTATGTATTGCTTTTGGCCTTATCTGCGCCGGGGGTCAATACCAGAGCGGTCTGGGCAGCGGGCAGCCCGTGATGCGGATTTCGTCGGGTTGCCCGAACGGCACGCGTCAGCAGGCAGGGAAGCAATGAGTTGCCGCCCCCTTCGGTTCATGGCGTTCTGGCGCGTCCGTTTTGATTCTCATGCTGCCGTGCGTGTGTCGTCCGCATTCGAACAGGTGCCCATCCGGCGATACGTGGCGCGGTCAACGAGGCGGCGTGCGCTGCTATATCTCGCCGTCGGTCTGGCCGCCGAGTTGAGCGTTTGCCTGGTCACTGACTCCGTCGTCCTGCACTCTGGCCAGCACGTCCATGGCCGCGTGGTCGGTGAAGTCGAAGCGCAGCGGGGTAAGGGTGATCCACCCTTCGGTCAGCAGGGCGCGGTCGGTGCCGGGGGCCACGGTTTCCGGCGGAATGACGCCGTTCAGCCACCAGTACGAGCCGCCGCGCGGATCCGTGCGGTGGTCGTACCAGTCCTTCCACACCGCGCGGGTCTGGGGGCAGGCGCGCACGCCTTTCACCTCGGGCATGGGCAGGGCGGGGTAGTTCAGGTTCACCACGCAACGGGCAGGCAGGGCATTCCAGTCCAGCGCGGCCAGCAGCCCGGCGGCGTGGGCGGCCTGGCCGGAAAGGTCGGCGGGCCGGAACGAATCGTACGAAACGGCCAGGGCGGGGTACCCCATGTGCGCCGCCTCGGTGGCGGCGGACACCGTGCCGGAGTACAGGATGTCCGGCCCCACGTTGGCCCCGGCGTTGATGCCGGACACCACCACGTCGGGCTTCTTGTCCAGCAGGCACGACAGGCCCAGCTTCACGCAGTCGGTGGGGGTACCGTACACCCCGCGCCCGCGAAAGCCGTTTTCGCGGAATTCCTTCACGCGCAGGGGCAGGCTGATGGTCACGGCGTGGCCCACGGCGGACTGTTCGGTGACCGGGGCCACCACGTGCACCTCGTGCCCGGCGTCCAGCAGGGCCTTGTACATGGCGCGCAGGCCGGGGGCCTGGATGCCGTCGTCGTTGGTCAGGGCGATGATCATGAGGTATTGTCCTTTCTCTTGGGCGGCGTGCTCGGGCGCGCCCCGTGATGCTGTTGCGTGATGTTTCCGTGCCGTGGTGCATAGGCTGCCCGGAAATGGCGGCGTCGCGATGACAGGCTGGTGTCTACCGGCAGGCGTGCGGACAGAGGCGCGATGCTTGTCTGCCATGCTTCGCCCATGTTCGGCCATGCCCCGTAGGGGCAGCGTGCGTGCGCGCACCTGTGCGTATCCGGTATCCCCGCACATTGACAACGTGGCCGAAAAGCAGGCACCTTGCGGCAAATTGGCCGTCCCCGCGCGGGCATTTCTTCCGTCCGCGCCCCGGCGTTTCCGGTGTAACCGGCGCATTCGGGGCATCGGGCATGGCCGCTTCCTTACGACGCACATGGAAAAAAGACAAACCATACGAGATATCGCCGCCAACGACGAGGTGAGCGGGCTGTTCCTGCTCGGTTCGGCTACCCTGCAACAGTCGCGCAACGGCCCCTTCTGGCGGCTGGAACTGCGCGACGCCACCGGCAGCATGGAGGCCAAGATCTGGAGCCCCCAGAGCCAGGCCTATCCGGACCTGGCCGCCGGGCAGATCGTGGACGTGGAAGGCCGCTCCGGCACCTACCGCGACAAGGTGGAAGTGACCATAGGCCGCCTGCGCGTGCTGGACGATGTCGAGCAGGCCGGGTTGGACCTTGGCCTGTTCCTGCCCGCCAGTCCGCGCCCCGCGCAGGAGATGCTGGATGAACTGATCGCCCTGTGCAAGGCGGAATTCACCCACGCGCCGTGGCGCAAGTTCGTGCTGGCCGTGCTGCGCGACGAGGACATCACCCCGCGCCTGCTGGCCGCGCCCGCCGCCAAGTCGGTGCACCATGCCTACGTGGGCGGCCTTGTGGAGCACATGCTGTCCGTGGCCGGGCTGGCCCTGCGCATTGCCGACCACTATCCGGAACTGGACCGCCAGGCCCTGCTGGCCGGGGCGCTGTTCCACGACATCGGCAAGGTATGGGAGCTAACGGGCGGCCTTGCCAACGACTATTCCGACGAAGGACGCCTGCTGGGGCACATCCATATCGGGCTGGAACGCATCGAGCCGCACCTGCGCAAGTCCGGCCTTGCGCCGGAACTGGTGACCCATTTCAAGCACCTGATCCTCAGCCACCACGGCGAATACGAATTCGGCTCGCCCCGGCGGCCCAAGACGGCGGAAGCCATGGCCCTGCACTACGCGGACAACCTGGACGCCAAGATGGCCCAGTTTAGGGGGCTGTTCGCCAACCACGAAGAGGACGCCACCGGCTGGACGCCGTTCCAGCCTACGCTGGGGCGCTTTCTGTACCGTCCGGCCCGCTCGCCCGAGGAACCTCGTCCGGCGCGCCCCGGTCGCAAAGAGGGGGGCACACACAAGGGCGGCGGCAAGGCGGCCACGGACGGGGCGGATGATGCTGGCAAGACCGGGCCGCAGAGCGTGCAGGCATCGTTGCTGTAGACCACGGCGGCGGTGCGCTTTCGCCCATCAACACGGTGTATTTTTTCAGGAATCCGCAATGTTCATCACCTTTGAAGGAATGGAAGGCTCCGGCAAGAGCACGGCCCTGAATCGCGTGCAGCAGGCGCTGCTGGACGCGGGGCACGGGGTGCTGCTGACGCGCGAGCCGGGCGGCAGCCGCTTGGGGCGTACGCTGCGCTCCATCCTGCTGGACCTTTCCAACGACGACATCGTGCCCGAGGCGGAACTGTTCCTGTACCTGGCCGACCGCGCCCAGCACGTGGGGCAGGTGATCCGCCCGGCCCTGGCCGAAGGCGTGGTGGTGCTGTCCGACCGGTACGCCGACTCCACCGTGGTCTATCAGGGCTACGGGCGCGGGCTGGATCCGGAACGGCTGCGCGAACTGAACGACATGGCCGTGGGCGGGCTGTGGCCCGACCTGACCCTGGTGTTCGACCTGCCGCCGGAAGAAGGCCTGCGCCGGGCCATGACCCGCAACCTGCGCGAGGGCACCAGCGTTTCCGAAGGGCGGTTCGAGGCGGAGCACCTTGCCTTTCACGCCCGGGTGCGCGAAGGCTATCTGACGTGGGCCGCGCTGCATCCGGCGCGGTTCCGGGTGGTGGATGCCACCCGCACGCCCGACGAGGTGTTCGAGGACGTCATGGGCGCCGTGCGGTCCGCCTTGTCGGCCCCGGCGCGTTCATGACGACGGACCGCGCATGACGGCGGGCTACACATAACAGCGGGCAAGCCCCGCGAAGGATATCCCCATGCTGGAAGCAAAGAACCGGCTGGGCATCATCTTCTTTCCGGCCTTCGACTGGGCCATCAGCGCCACCCACCCGGAACGGGAGGAACGGCTGCTCTACACGCAGGACCAACTGCGCGAGGAAGGGCTGTTCGACATTGCGGGCATCACCGAATACAAGCCGGAAATCGCCACCCGCGAAGACGTGGAGCGCGTGCACTTCTGCATTCCCGGCGTGGAGAGCGTGTGCACCAAGTCGCACCTCATCTCCGCCGGGGGGGCCATCACCGCCGCCCGGCTGGTGATGGAGAAGGAAGAGGAAAAGGCCTTCGCGCTGGTGCGCCCGCCGGGCCACCACGCCATGAAGGTGGTGCATGGCAACCGGGGGTTCTGCAACATCAACATCGAAGCCGTGATGCTCGAACACATCCGCGAGCACTACGGCCCGTTGCGCGTGGCCATCGTGGACACCGACTGCCACCACGGCGACGGCACGCAGGACATCTACTGGAACGACCGCGACACCCTGTTCATCTCGCTGCATCAGGATGGCCGCACCCTGTACCCCGGCACCGGCTTTCCGCATGAACTGGGCGGCCCCAACGCCATGGGCCGCACCCTGAACATCCCGCTGCCGCCCGGCACGTCGGACAAGGGCTTCCTGCACGTCATCGACAACCTGGTGCTGCCGGTGCTGGAAGACTTCAAGCCCGACCTCGTCATCAATTCCGCCGGGCAGGACAATCACTTTTCCGACCCCATCACCAACATGAACTTTTCGGCGCGGGGCTACGCCATGCTGAACAGGCGGCTGAACCCCGACATCGCCGTGCTGGAAGGCGGCTACGCCATCCAGGGCGCGCTGCCGTACGTCAACCTGGGCATCTGTCTGGCCATGGCCGGGCTGGACTTCGACGGGGTGCGCGAGCCGGAATTCGACCCGGCGGCCATTGCCCAGTCGGACCAGGTGACCGCGTACATCGAGCGGCTGTGCGACGAGATGCTGAAGGTGTGGCGCAAGCCCCCGGCCCTGCCCAAGCAGGGCGAACGCTCCGGCGACTGGTGGGTGCGCACCAAGGACATCTACTACGATACCGATGGCATCAGCGAGAGCCAGGTGGAGTCGGTGCTGCTGTGCCCGGACTGCTCGGGCACGGTGAAGATAGAAACCTGGTCCACGGTGAACCCGCTCAGCGTGGGCATCGAAATTCCCATCAGCGCCTGCGACAGGTGCGCGGGCATTGGCCGCCGTCTGCTGGAGGAAGCCCACCTGAAGGGCAACTACCGCTACGTGCAGTGTATTGACCGCAAGGCCAAGCGGTACACGCGTTACGGGTTTTAGAGCGGGGCGGCACGAGTGTCTTTTTGTCCCCTGCCTGCGTCAGAATGGTTTTTTATTCCGGTCGAATACCACAAAAGTGCGCTCTGCGGTCGCCATCCGTAAGGCTCGCAGGCTCGCCTAACGGCTGCCGCACTCCCTTCATAAAAAACCATTCTTCCTTGGCAGAGAACAAAAATCCTACTCGTGCCGCCCCGCTCTCAATCGACAGATAAAAATAGAAAGTACATCCTTCCGGAGAAATACCATGAGCAAGACCGTCGCTACCCCAAATCCTGTGGACACCTTCTGGACCATCCGCCTGGCCACCACCAAGGAAGCCCTTGAAGCCAACAACTTCGAGGTGTCCATGGCCGAAAACCTGGCCGACGCTGCCCGCATTTTCCTGCAAGACATCCTGCCCGCATCCGGCGCCAAAACCGTGTCCTTCGGCGGTTCCATGAGCATCGGCAAGAGCGGCGTGCCCGAGGCCCTGCGCGCCATGGATTCCATCGAACTGCTGGATACCATGAACTACAAGCTGCCCGCGGCGGAAATGTACGAACTGCGCCGCCAGGCCCTGCTGGTGGACCTGTTCCTGTCCAGCACCAACGCCCTTACCGTGGACGGCAAACTGGTGAACCTGGACATGATCGGCAACCGCGTGGGCGGCATCAACTTCGGCCCCAGGAAAGTGGTGCTGTTCGTGGGCCGCAACAAGGTGGTGGACAGCGTGGAGGACGGCATGCGCCGCATCAAGGAATTCTCCGCGCCCACCAACGCCATCCGCCTGGCCAAGAAGACCCCGTGCACCAAGGTGGCGGAATGCATGGACTGCAAGAGCCCCGACCGCATCTGTAACGTCTGGACCATCACGGAAAAGGCCTTCCCGGCCAAGCGCATCCACGTGGTTCTCATCAACGAGGACACCGGGCTGTAGCCCATCCCCGGATTGTGCATTCAAGGGGGCGGAAAAACACGCCGCCCCCATTCCCTTGCGCGTCTGTTTCCGGCATGTTGGGGCGACTCACCTCGTCGGATGACCCGGAGCGGCGCAGCCATCGACAACGGCAGCGCGATGCGCCCCAGGCAGGGCCGACACGGGCCGGACCGGGGCGCGCGGCGTCCCCGGCAGTTGGCGGCCCG
>NZ_VSMK01000318.1 GCF_011682075.1 Nitratidesulfovibrio liaohensis | reverse complement strand
CGCGCCCGCGCAGGGGCGGCCCTGACCGGCGAATTGCAGCGCGTGGAAGGGGTGGGGCCCAAGACCGCGCGCCTTCTGTGGGACCGCTTCGGCACGTTGGCCGCCATGCGCGCCGCCAGCGAAAAGGAACTGGCGGAGGTGCCGGGCATCGGCCCGCGCCGGGCACGCCAGATACACCAGCGGCTGAAGGAGATGGATACTTCACGCCGCCGCTGACGGGGAGCCAGTCCTTTCTCCCTGCTGCCGCGGCGCCTGCCGGGGTATCCACGGGCAGAGGCCCACAGTCAGGCATTGCCGGACAACCATCCGTTGACGGTTCATTCGGCAGAAGTGTCATCCACCGGCAGTGGAGGGCAGCCTCCCAGACAACCCGCAGTCGCCGCCGGGCGCGTGGTTTCCCCGTGCGTCCCGCAGGTTCCGCGCCCAGGCCCATTGCCTTGCAGCGCAACTTTGCGCAGTATGGGGCCACCATGGAGACTCCGGCGGATTCCCCGCCGCATCCTTATGGACGCGGGAAGCACATGATACGCCTGCTGCACGACCACGCCGGAACCGGCCTTTGCGCGGTGGCCCCCTCGGGCCGCGTGCTCGGCGTAAGCGGACTGTTCCTGCGCGCGTTGGGGCTTGCGTCGCCTCCATCCGGCGCCATGCTGCACGACCTGCTGCCCCTGTCCGAAACCTGCCCCCCCTGCGCGGGTTGGCACTGGCTGCTGGACCTGCCCCCCCATCTGCCCAATCCGCATGACCCGAACGCCCCGCACGCCCCGAACGGGGCAACGGACAACGGGCGGGCGCATGCATCACCACCACGCTCCGCTGGCGTGCGGGGCGGCGTGCTGGTGCGCACCCTGCCGCCAGCCGAGGCCCACGCCATCCCCGGTTGCCCCGCCCTGCACGACCCACGCGACCCTGCTGCCGACACCATCGCAAGGCCCGCCACCCATGCCCGCATCGGGGTGCTGCTGCAACTGCATGCCCCCGGCATGCCGAACCCGCCTGACGGAGGGGAGGGACAGGACGAAGCCGCCGGACCGAAAGGAGCAGCGGGACCAGCTGGACAGAGTGGGCAGGACCCGGCAAGGCTCCCTGACCCGATCAGCCAAAACACGCGCCCCACGCCCATATCCCCCCCAGTGCCGGACGCTCACCTGCGCCAGGCGCTGGACGCGCTGTCCGTGGGTCTGGCGCACGACTTCGGCAACGTGGTGGCCTCCATCCTCGGCTTCGCGGAAATCGCCATCTCGCGTCTGCACGCCGCGCCTGCCACACCGCACGGCACCGACCCCATGGTGCTGCGCAGCCTGGACAACATCATGCTCGGCTGCCAGCGCGCCCGCGAGGTCATCGCCTTTGCCCAGTCCATTGCCGGACGGATGGACCTGAACGCGGAACCGGTCGATCTGCACACCCTGGTCACCGCTTGGTGCGCCGAACTGGCGGGAGACCTGCCCCCCGACGCCCGATGGGCCGTATCCTGCGGCCTGCCCCCGGATCGCCCCACTCCGTCGCCCTCGGCCGGTACTGGCCAATCCGGCGCACTCGGCCAGCCTCCCCCCCCTGACCGGCTTCCGCCGGTACGCGTGGATGCGGCCCGCCTGCGCGAAGCCTTTGCCGAGATATGGCGCAACGCCGCCTGGGCGGTGCAGGACGCGATTCCGGCTCAGGCGCGCACCGCGCAATCGCCGGACGACACGGGCGGTGCTTCCCGGGCATCGTCGGCGCCCCCCGCCCAGACGGCCCCTGATGATGACCCCGCAGGGCGCATCCTGGTGGAAACCACCCTCGCCCCGGCCTCGCCCCGCCTTCCCGGTCGCTGGGTGCGCGTGCGCGTACGCGACACCGGCAAAGGCATGGATGCGGACACCCTGTGCCGCATGCGCGACCCCTATTTTTCCACCAAGGCCCGGCACGAAGGCAAGGGACGCGGCCTGGCCCGCGCCGCTGGCATCGTGCGGGCCCATGGCGGGCGGCTGGAAATCATGGCAGGGCCGGGCCTGGGCTGCATGGTGGACATCCTGCTGCCCGTGGCCGACTGAGCCTGCCCAGGAGCCTGACGCATGGCCAATGTGCTCATCATCGACGACGACGAGCTGTTCTGCGAAATGCTGCGCTCGGCCATGGAAATGGAGGGGCACGCCTCGTCCGCCGCCCATTCGCTGGCGGACGGTGCGCGCCTGCTGGAGCGCGACGTGTTCGACGCCGTGTTCCTGGACGTGCGCCTGCCCGACGGCAACGGCCTGGACATGCTGCCCCGGCTGCGTCACATGGCCAGTCCGCCCGAAATCATCATCGTCACCGCCGCGGGCGACCCGGACGGCGCCGAACTGGCCATCACCGACGGGGCATGGGACTACGTGGAAAAGCCCTCCTCGCTGGAGCAGATGCGCTTTACCCTGGACCGCGCCCTGCGCCACCGCAACCGGCAGTCCCGCCAGCAGCGCCGCCCTCTGGACACCGGCGGCATCGTGGGCGCCAGCCAACGTCTGGCCGCCTGCCTGGAACGGCTGGCCGAGGCGGCCATGGGGGACGCAGCCGTGCTCGTCACCGGAGAAACGGGCACCGGCAAGGAACTGTTCGCCCGGGCCCTGCACCGCAACAGTCGCCGCGCCTCCGGCCCGTTCATAACCCTGGACTGCGCGGCGCTGTCGCGCTCGCTGCTGCACAGCGAACTGTTCGGCTACCAGCGCGGGGCGTTCACCGGCGCCATGGAATCGCGCGCCGGGCTCATCCGCCAGGCGCACGGCGGCACCCTGTTCCTGGACGAGGTGGGGGAGTTGCCGCTGGCCCAGCAAAAGGCCTTTCTGCGCGTGCTTCAGGAGCGGCGGTTCCGGCCCATCGGCAGCAAGGAAGAGGTGGAAAGCGACTTCCGCCTGGTGGCCGCCACCAACCGCAACCTGCCGGACATGGCCGAACGCGGCGCCTTTCGCAAGGATCTGCTGTTCCGCCTGCAAGCCGTGGAACTGCAACTGCCCCCCCTGCGCGAACGCAAGGAAGACATCCGCGAGTTGGTCACTACCCACGCCGCGCGCATCTGCCGCCGCGACGGCATCGGCGCCAAGGGGTTCGACCCGGAAGTGTTCGAGGCACTGGCCGCGCACGACTGGCCCGGCAACGTGCGCGAACTGGTCAACGTGGTGGAGGGGGCGCTGCTGCTGGCCCGCGAGGAGCCGGTGGTGCAACTGGAACACCTGCCCGTGCCGTTGCGCGCCCGCATGGTGCGCCACAGGCTGGCGCCCGGCACGGC
>NZ_VSMK01000317.1 GCF_011682075.1 Nitratidesulfovibrio liaohensis | reverse complement strand
CCACGCGGAACTGCGGGCGGAACTGCACGAGGCGGAGGCCGCCCACGACGCGGCCAAAGCCGCCGTGGACGAACTGCTGGCCGCTGGCGACGCCGCCGACGGCGAAGATTTCCTGCGCCGCGCCGCATCCTTTGCGGAGCGGCAGGAACTGCTGCGCCGCAAGGGCGACCTGACCGACCACCTGACTGCCGCCCTGCCCGACATTTCGGTTCCCGCCACGGGCAGCATGCCCGATGGCCCATCCGCCACCCCTCAGGCGGACCCGTTGGCCGCGCTGCGCGCCGAAATGGCCAGCGCCGACCGCGAGGCCATGCAGGCCCGGTGTGACGAACTGGCCGGGGAACTGGCCGCGCTGGCCGCGCAGGAAGCGGAACTGGTGGACAAGGCCGCCGCGTTGCGCGTGCAGCGCGAGCAGGTGACCACCGCCGACGAAGTGGCCGCCCTGCGCAGGCAGGAAGCCGCCCTGCTGGAATCGGCCCGCCAGATGGCCCTGGAATGGAGCCGCAACGCCCTGGCCCGCCACCTCATCGACACGGCGCGGCGGCGCTTCGAGCGGGAGCGCCAGCCCCACGTGATCCGCGAGGCGGCGGCCATTTTCCGGACCATCACCGGGGGGCGCTGGCAGTCCATCGCCGCATCGCTTGAAGACGGCGTGCCCCGCGCCGTGCCCGCCGACGGCGAACCGGTGCCGCACGAGCACCTCAGCCGGGGCACCCGCGAGCAGTTGTACCTGGCCCTGCGCCTGGGCTACGTGCGCACCCACGCCCTGCACGCCGAGCCGTTGCCCCTGATCATGGACGACATCCTGGTCAACTTCGACCCGGAACGCGCGGCGCGCACCGCCGCAGCCCTGGCGGAACTGTGCGGAAAACGGGACGGGAGGGACGACGCGGCCCCGAATGCTGCCGACGAGCCCCCGAACGATGCCGCCACAATCGCAGGCGGCAAGCCGCACCAGATACTGTTCTTCACCTGCCACCCACACACCGTGGACATGCTGCGCACGGCGGCGCCCGATGCCGCCCTGTTCACCGTGGAACGCGGCGCCATAACCGCCGCCTGAGCCGTCGGCGCGGTCCCGTGCCGCGCCGATTCGCGCCGATTTGCGCCGATTTGCCCCGATTTGCGAGGGCCCGCTGCCGGTCGCAACCGGATGCCGCCGGAAGCTGCCAGCTACCGCCGGACACGACCACCGCGGCAGGGTTGCGCAAACCCCGCGGGCCTCCCTGCCCGCGGGTTGACGCCGTCCGCGTAGCTTGCCATGTCATGAGAAATATCCCCCGCATGAATACGGGGGGGCCCGTCCAATCTCTCCGGACCATCGCAAGCTACCCCCTACCGCCACCAAAGGAGGCCCGCCGCATGACCAGATCATCCCGCGCCGCCAGCCCCGCCCTCTCCGCCCGACCTGCCCAATCGGCCCAATCGGCCCAATCCGCCAAACTGGCCGCCACCTGCCGCGCGCCCGTGCCCGCCGACGGCGCCGGAGTGCGCAACGTGGTGATCATGGGCGCCGCCGGGCGCGACTTCCACAACTTCAACGTGCTGCTGCGCAACGACCCCGCCGTGCACGTGGTGGCCTTCACCGCCGCCCAGATCCCGGACATCGACGGGCGCTGCTACCCGGCGGCGCTGGCAGGGCCGCGCTACCCGGACGGGGTGCCCATCCTGGCCGAACGCGAGCTGACGACCCTGTGCCGCGACAACGACGTGCACGAGGTGATCTTTTCGTACAGCGACGTATCGCACGAAACGGTCATGCACGCCGCCTCGCTGGCGCTGGCCGCCGGGGCGGACTTTCGCCTGCTGTCGCCCGCCGCCACCATGCTGCGCGCGGACAAGCCCGTGGTGGCCGTCACCGCCGTGCGCACCGGCTGCGGCAAGTCGCCGGTCACCCGGCACCTGTGCGCGGCGTTTCTGGCGCGGGGCATCCGCCCCGTGGTGGTGCGCCACCCCATGCCCTACGGCGACCTGGAACGGCAGGCGGTGCAACGCTTCGCCAGCCACGCGGACATGGACGCCGCCGACTGCACGGTGGAGGAACGCGAGGAATACGAACACCTGGTGGACGCGGGCATCACCGTGTTCGCCGGGGTGGACTACGCGCGCATCCTTGCGGCGGCTCAGGCCGAGGCCGACGTGCTGTTGTGGGACGGCGGCAACAACGACACCCCCTTCTTTCGCCCGGACGTGCATCTGACCGTGCTGGACCCGCTGCGCGCCGGGCACGAGATGACCTACCACCCCGGCGAAACCAACCTGCGCATGTGCCATGTGGCCGTTATCAACAAGATGGACACGGCCACGCCGGAACAGGTGGCCACGGTCCGCGCCAGCATCGCCGCCGCCAACCCCGCCGCGCGGGTGCTGCTGGCCGATTCGGTGGTGGAGGTGGACGACCCCGCCGCCATCCGCAAGGCGCGGGTCCTGCTGGTGGAAGACGGCCCCACCCTGACCCACGGCGGCCTGCCCTTCGGCGCGGCCGAGGCCGCGGCGGAGATGCACGGCGCGGGCCGCATCGCCGATCCCCGCCCGTATGCGCAGGGCTCGCTGAAGCAGGTGTTCGAGAACTACCCCCACCTGGGCAAGGCCCTGCCCGCCATGGGCTATTCGCGCCAGCAACTGGACGATCTGGAAGCCACCATCAACGCCACCCCCTGCGACCTGGTGCTGCTGGGCACGCCGGTGCGTCTGGACCGGCTGATCCGCATCGACCGGCCATGGTTGCGGGTGCGCTACACCTACCGCGACCGGCCCGACGCGGAGGGCGGGGCCGGGCTGGCCGATACCGTGCTGGACCTGCTGGCGGCGCGGCCTTGAGCCGCCGGTGAGCCCCGACTTGTACCCAGGCATCCACGTGGAAGGGCGGAAGGGTCGGGAGGGCTGGAAGGGCCGAAGGTGCCGGAGAGGAGTGATAACCTTCCGCCCGTCGGGCCTGCTGATGGCTTGGCGGTCGGGCCTTTCTCGCTGGTCCGGACTGGTCCGGACTCGTCCGGGCTGCCACCGCATCGTCACCCCGCCGCCACGCGCCCGTCGCATCCGCTGCCTAGATATGGGACAAGCCCCACCAGCATCCAGCCTGGTGGGCAGGGGTTCCCATGTCCGGCTTCCCGATCGGTTTGCTGCTCGCCCCGGTGTCCAACATGTTGACCGGCCAGCTGACCGGCGTCCCGTCCGGCCTGGCCGCGCGCATGGTCGAGGCCGCCCCGGTCGTCGGTTCCGGCGGTGCGGCCCCCGCGCCCGA
>NZ_VSMK01000316.1 GCF_011682075.1 Nitratidesulfovibrio liaohensis | reverse complement strand
AGGGCGGCGACGGACCCCGGCGCGCGCTGCACCCCGGACGACGTGCGGGCCTGGGAGGCCACCCATGGCCGGGTTCCGCGCGGCTGTCTGTTCGTGTGCAACACCGGCTGGCACCACCTGTGGTCCGACCCGGACCGGTTCATGGGGGTGCAGTGGGGCGCGCTGCGCGCCGGACCGGGGGATGCGCCGCCCATGGTGTTCCCTTCGTTCACGACCGATGCGGTGCACCTGCTGGTGCACGAGCGGGGGGCGGCGGGTATCGGTATCGACACCCACGGGGTGGACGCACCGGATGACGCGGATTTTTTGTGCAATCGCATGGCTCTGGCAGCCGGGGCCGTGGTGGTGGAATGCCTGGCCGCGCTGGACGGACTGCCCGCCACCGGGGCGCATGTGCTGCTGGCCCCGCTGGGGCTGTGCGGCGGAACCGGCGCGCCGGTGGCTGTTACGGCGTTCGTCCCGTAAGTCGAGCGGACTCAGCCTGTTGTTTGCAACATGACGAAAGGGGGAAGAACCTCATGGTTCTTCCCCCTGTATGTTTGCGGTGCTTGCGAAGCGGCGAGATGATGCAGTGCCCCTGCGTTCTCTAGGGGCTGTCTCCCAATTAGGATTTTCGTTCGTTGGCAAGGAAAACTAGCCTGCCATGAGGGAGTATACTCTTCTCGTATTCGACCGAGCCTAAGCCGTTAGGCGAGCGCGTAGCGCGAGTCTTACGGATAAGGACAGCAAAGCCATGGCAGGCGAAGTTTGACGCTGCCAACGGGCGAAAAGACAATTTGGAGACAGCCCCTTAGCTGCGCATGTCGCCAATGACCCGTTTCAGGTCCGAGGCCAGCCGCGAGACGTCTTCCACCGCCTGCGCCGAGTGGCGCATGGCTTCCGCCGTTTCGGCGGCGATGCGGGTAATCTCGTCGGTGGAACGGTTGATTTCCTCGCTGGCGGCGGACTGCTGTTCCGAGGCAGTGGCGATGGACCGCACCTGATCCGCCGTGCTTTCCACAAGGCCCACGATTTCGCGCAGCACGTCGCCGGAGCGGCGGGCCATGCCAGTGCCTTCCTCTATGGCGGCGGTGGCCTTTTCGGTGTTGGCGATGTTCTTGCGCGCGCTTTCCTGAATGCCCCGGATGGCGCTGCCCACCTCGTTGGTGGCGGTCATGGTCTTTTCGGCCAGCTTGCGCACCTCGTCGGCCACCACGGCAAAGCCCCTCCCGGCGTCACCGGCCCGCGCCGCCTCGATGGCGGCGTTCAGCGCCAGCAGGTTGGTCTGGTCCGCGATGTCGGCGATGACGTTCATGATCTGGCCGATGCCCTGGGCCTGGGTGCCCAGTTCGGCCATGTCGGCCTTGAGGTGCGATGCCAGTTCGTGGGCATGCTGGATGGTGCGCACCGAGCCGTCCACCACCTCGGCCCCTTCCTGGGCGCGGGCCTTGGCCTTTTCGGCCATTTCGGCGGCGCCGCCGGCATTGCGGGCCACTTCCAGCACGCTGGCGTTCATCTGTTCCATGGCGGTGGCGGCCTCGGCGGTGCGCTCGCGCTGGATGTCCGAGCCGCGAGCGGATTGTTCTATCTGTGCCGAAAGCTCTTCCGAAGCGGTGGCAAGCTGAGAGGCCACATCGTTGGCCTCTGACGAGGCGCGGGCGATGCGCTCGTTCTGTTCCGCGATGATGGCGGCCTGGCGCTTCATTTCGGTAGTGTCGATGTACAGGCAGAAACCGCCGGTAATGTTGCCGTCCAGATCCTGCAGGTAGGTGACGTTGGCCAGCACGTCCACCTTGCCGCCCTTGTGCCCGGCAATGACCACCTCCAGGTTCTTGATGCTGGTCTTTTCGTTCATGGCCCGGCCCACGGCGGTCTTGCGACCGGGTTCGTTGTAGAACACTTCGGCCAGGGTGCGACCGTATTGCGCCTTGGGGTCGGTGTCGATTTCCAGCATGTCCATGCAGGCCTTGTTGGTGAACACCGTGCGTTCCTCGCGGTCCACGATCAGCACGGGCACCACCATGGCTTCAAGCACGCTCTGCGAGAACCCCAGCTTCTCCTTCAGGTCGGCCACCATGGATTGGATGGAGCGGGCCAGGTCGTCCAGTTCGTAGCGGTACGCGCCATCCATGACGGCGCGCAGGTCGCCCTGGGCCACCTGCCCGGCGAATTGCCGGATGCGATTCATGGGGTCGAGAATGAGGCGCCGGGTGAGCAGCACGATGGAGCCTGTCAGGGCCACGATGGCGACCAGCCCCATTAGTGCCAGCAGCATGCGTTGCTGGCGCGCCACGGTGGCCAGATCGTCCTCGTAGGCAGAGGAGCATATTTTCCAGCCTGTTATGGGCATGGTACAGCTGACGAGAATTTTCGTCTTGCCTTCCCAGAGGTATTGGAACTGTGTCGTCTGCTGCGCCAGGACAGCGCGGGCGAAATCGTACTGCGTCGCGTCGGTGAGCAGCAGGGCCTTGTTGGGATGCGAAAGGAAGCGCCCCTTGGCGTCAAGCACGAAGGGGTACCCCTGCTGGCCGAATTTCACGCTTTCCACGAAGCGGTCGCTGAATCTGGTCCAGTCAAGGGTGATGGCGATGCCCCCGCCCGATTGCCCCATGACGTTCAGCACCGGGGCGGCGATGGTGAACAGCACATCCCCCTTGGTGCCCTTGAACGGCGTGCTGTCGATGAATTCCTTTCCCGCGGCGACGGCGGCGAGCACCTCGGGCATGTCCAGTTGCTTGCCGGAGATTTCCTGCCCGTCGTCGGTATACCCGTAGAGTACCTTGCCCGCGGCATCGAACGCAAAGATCGCGGCGTAATGCGGATTGCCCTTCAGGGTTTGCTGCAACTGGTCCTTCATGACCAGGCTGGCGCTGCCGTACAGCACCCCGCTGGCCAGCGCCTTCTGCTGGGTCAGCCCGCGCACGGCGGTGAGGTTGCCGGTCACGAAGTCTTCCGCCACCTTCTCGATCTGCTGTCCCACCTGGACCATGTTGGCGGTTTCGCTGCGCAGCGTGCCGTCATAGGCGGTTTTGGAAGCGATGAACACGAACGCGCACATGAAGAAGATGACCAGCCCGCCGGTAAGGACGGTGATCTGCGTGGAGATGCTCTTGAAACGCATGCGGTACTCCCGGGAACAGTGTATCGTAAGCGTCACATCACCTCCTTCTACCGCCCTCGTTTGAAATCCTGCATGCTCATCCTCCAATCAAGGAGGTGCGGGTATGCCGTCGAATCGCAGGCGAAGGTCGAAAAAGGAGTCTTATTGGCGG
>NZ_VSMK01000315.1 GCF_011682075.1 Nitratidesulfovibrio liaohensis | reverse complement strand
GAGCAGGCCACGGCACAGGCCGGGCACAACGGTGGTGCATGGGATGGGGATGTCGCCGGACTGAACGCTGCTTCGGATTGCCCGCCGCACGGCACACCGGAAGGCGCTGCCGCATGCCCTTCGCACGGCCTGCCGCAGGCGGCGCAGCGCACTTCCGCCAGACCGCAGGCACGCGCCCACGCCGCAAGGCGTGCCCGAAGGGAATGCACCGGCTACTGGTTCACGGCCATGGCTTGGCCGTCGAACATGGCCCGCGCGGCGTTGCCGCCGTATTCCAGCACCCGCGCGCAGGTTGCCGGATCGTTGGCGATGTCGTCCGGCCCGTCATAGCCCGCCAGCAGCAGCGGCTCGGCCAGGGTGATGTTGAACGCCGCCAGAAAGTAGCGCAACGTCAGCAGGCTGCCGTCAAAAATGTGCTCGCCCTTCTTGCGCCCGGCCACCAGGGCCACCCAGGCCGTACGGCGCGGCAGGGACAGCAGCCGGGGGTCGCCCGCCTCGCGCCGCAGCCAGTATGACTGCCCCCGGTCGATGAACGCCTTGAACATGGCGGGCAGGTGGTAGAAAAACACCGGCGCGGCAAAGAACAGCGCGGGAGCCTCGTGCAGCATGGAGAACAGCGGCGCGCTGCGGTCGGTGCCCTCCAGGAAGCACCAGCCGTTGGGATCGTGCTGGCAGCGATAGCAGGAGACGCAGGGGCGCACCTCGTACTGACGCATCAGCGTGACCTCTATGTTGCCGCCAGCCTCGGCGAATCCGCGCGCGAACAGGGCGGCCAGCTTGTCGCTGTTGCCGTTGGCGCGCGGGCTGCATGACAACGCCCGGGCAGGAATGGTGCTTGCGTTCATGGCTACTCCTTGCCGTGCCCCCCGGTGTGGCGCCCCCCACCGGCCTCGTTTGGCTCCGTCGGCCCGTCCCACCTGTCCGGCCCGTCCGGCCCGTCTGGCCCGACCGGCCCGACCGGCCCGGGCTGCCGCGCGTCGCCCCCGTCCGGTGTGCCTCGCCGGAAGCGGATCTTCGCATGGTCCCCGTGCCGGGTGACGTCGGCCTGCCAGCCGGAAACCGTGTGCAGCGCATCCAGCGCCGCGTCCACGGCACCCTGGCCGACCAGAAACACCAGAGCCGCATCAGGCTTGAACCGGAGGTACCAACCTACCTCCATGCCCACCCCTCAGCAGGTGGCGCGCAGATCGATAAGCAGCGGTTCCGGCATGTCCATAGGCTCCGCATATAACAGCCCGTGCATAAATGCCAGGACTGTTTCGAAATGATGTACGCACGCCACTGTTCGCCCTGCGGCGCGCTTCGCGCCATTCGGGCCGGGTGCCCAAGGATGGGAACCGTCCGCCAACAGCCCCTACAGGGAAAACTCCGTGAAATACGGGTTGTTCAGCTTCTCCGCGCCCACGGTGGTTTCCGGGCCGTGGCCGGGGTAGACCACGGTATCGTCGGGCAGGGTGAATATCTTCTGCACCACCGAACGGCGCAGGGCGTCCAGGTCGCCGCCGGGAAAGTCCGTGCGCCCGATGGACCTGTGAAACAGCAGGTCGCCCACGATCACGGCCCCCGCCTGCGGAAAATGGAACGACAGACTGCCCGGCGTGTGGCCCGGCGTGGCCAGGGCGCGGCAGGCGATGGTGCCCAGATCCAGGTCGCCTTCCTCCACCGGCTGGTAGCTGAACGGCGTCACGCGCGGAAAGCCGAAGGCCCCGCCCCGACCCAGTTCCGTTTCCATCAGGAAGGCGTCTGCGGCTCCCGCCAGCACCGGCGCGCCGGAGGCTTCGGCCAGGGCCGCCGCGCCGTAGATGTGGTCGAAGTGCAGGTGGGTGATCAGGATGTGCGTAAGCGCAAGCCCGTTCTTCTCCGCGTACTGGAGCATGGGGCGCGGTGCACCGCCCGGGTCCACGGCCACGGCCGCCCCGTTCAGGTGCACGAGGTAACCGTTGGTCTCCAGCGGCCCCATGGGAAAGGTGGAAATACGCGGCGTTACAGAACTCACAGGGCCTCCAGCAGCAGTTTTTCAAGGGGGACGCGGTCGGACGAGCCGCGCTGGGCAGGGTGCCCGGCCGCGATGAGGGCCATGAATTCATACCGTCCGGCGGGCAGGCCCAGAACCTGCTCCACCTGTTCCGCCTGGTTGACGATCTCGCCCAGCCACACCGCGCCAAGCCCCAGCGCGTGGGCGGCCAGCAGCAGGTTCTGGATGCAGGCCCCCGCGCCCTGATGGTCCTTCATGGGGTGGTAGCACGCCTCGCGGTCGAGAAACACGGCCACCAGCACCCCGGCGTCGCGCACGATGCGGGCATACTTGGTGCAGCCCGCCAGCGCCTCCTGCCGGGGGTCGCCGGGCTGCACAACCAGAAAGCGCCACGGCTGGTTGTTCAGGCCGCTGGGCGCCCAGCGGGCCGCGTCCAGCATGGCCACGATCTCGTCACGGGTCACCGGCTCGCCGGTGAAGCGGCGGATGCTGCGCCGCTGGTGCAGGGCGTCGAGCACGGCGCGGGATGCATCGGAAATATGCGGGTCCGTCATGGGAATATTCTTGGTAAAAACTTTGGGGAATTTCGCTCGGAACGTGTGCTGGCGGAAAAGTGTGAACCGCTCGCGAACACGGCGGGGCAGCGCACACCCGTCTGACCATACCGGCCTGACTACAGCGGGCTGGCCACAACAGTCTGGCCTGACCTGACTATTTGAACCATAGCCCAACCCACCCTACGGTTCAACCTTTCCCCGGCGTTCCGGGCGGTGGCAGCCTCCTTCTCCGACCATGGCGTGACACGCCGCGCGCAACTGAACACGCCTTTCCAACGGTGCGGAAAAACGGTATAAGCCACACCCATGAAGCAGCCCACAGCACCCGGCGCCGCCGCATCCGAAAGTTTCCAGTCCTCGGTGCATGCCGACCCCACCTGTCCTTCCGCACGGGCCGCACAGGCCGCACGGGCCGCACGCCCCGCGCGGCCTGAAAATCCGGCCCAGCCCATGTGCCAGGTGCCGCTTACCCGGCGCGACCTGATCGCTTTCGAACACCGTCTGCGCGACGCCATGGCCCGCGTGCTGTCCTTCAAGGCGTACAGTCTGTATTTTCCCCGTGCCGCCAGCGGCCCGGAACCGCTGTGGCTGCCGCAGGAGCGCAAGCTGCTGGTGCCCCTGATGCATCAGGGCGAACAACTGGGCGTGTTCGTGGCGCGCGGCGTACCCGCGCGCACGGCCCGCGCGCTGTCGCCGGTGCTGCCGGGCGTGGCCGGGCTGT
>NZ_VSMK01000314.1 GCF_011682075.1 Nitratidesulfovibrio liaohensis | reverse complement strand
GCACGGGCACCAGCCGCGTGCCGGGCGAGACGGCCATGCATGCGCTGCACCCGCTGGCGGTTGCCGAACATGCCGCGCAGGGCCTGCGCCACCAGCAAGACCGCGCCGGAGGCCAGCAGGGCGGCCAGGAAGGGGATCATGGTTTCGTCGAACGTCATGGTTGTGTCCCCTACACCCGGATGGTGGTCATGCGCTTGAGCGCTATGCCGCCGATGGCCATCTGGAACAGCGACGCGGTGAGCAGCATGTTGCCTTCGGGCGTGGCGTACAGGGCGCTCATGAAGTCGGGGTTCAGCAGGTTGATGATGAACCCGATGCCGAAGGGCAGCACGAACAGGATCCACGCCGTCAGGCGGCCTTCCGCCGAAAGCACGCGCACCCGGCCCGCCAGCTTGAACCGCTCGCGGATCAGCCGGGCGATGTTGGTGACGATTTCCGCAAGGTTGCCGCCGGTTTCACGCTGGATGTTCACCGACACCACGAAGAACTTCAGGTCCGGGCAGTCCACGCGGCGGGTCAGGTTGTACAGGGCCGCGTCCGCCGGGATGCCGAAGTTGATCTCGTCCAGGGTCTTCTGGAATTCCGGGCCGATGGGGTCGGCAAATTCGTCGGCCACCATGCGCATGCCCTGATTGAAGGCGTGCCCCGCCTTCAGCGCGCGGGCGATGAGGTCCAGCGCGTCGGGCAACTGGCGCTGGAAGCGGCCCATGCGGGCGTTGCGCTTGCGCTGCACCCACAGGAAGGGCGCGTAGCCCAGCGCCAGCGGCGGCGCCACCAGCAGGAACAGGTTGTCCACCAGCAGGTGCATGACCAGGAAGCACGAGGCCGCGCCCAGCACGGAAGCCAGCAGCAGCACGCCCAGGGTGGCCCGCACCTGCGCCTGTTCCAGCGCGAGGTCCATCTTCTTGGTCCATGACTGGGCGGCCAGCATCCGGTGCAGCCAGTCCACGTCGGACAGGGCGCGACGGCGTTCCAGGTCCACCCGGTCCTGTTCGTTTTTCGCCCGCAGCAGGTTTTCCATGCGCTGTCCCACGCGCTGCGCCGTGGCGCGGCGGCGGCCGTAGGCAAGGTCCAGCACGCCCATGACGAACACGAACATGGCGATGACCGAGAGTACGGCGATGACGAGCATCATGGCGAAACCCCTTTGCGTTCAGGTTGCCGCGCTTACTGCGACAAGCCGGGATCGAACAGTGCGCCGCCAAGCTCGATGCCCATGGCGGCCAGGCGCGGGGCGAAGCGGGGCCGGATGCCGCCGGAGCGGAACCGCCCCTGCACCTTGCCGTTCTCGTCCACGCCGGTCTGTTCGAAGGTGAAGATGTCCTGCATGGTGATGGCGTCGCCTTCCATGCCGGTGATTTCCGAAAGGCTGGTCATCTTGCGCGAGCCGTCGGCCAGGCGCGAAACCTGGATGATCACGTCCACGGCGGACGCGATGTACCGCTTCAGCGACAGGGTGCCGATGTTCAGCCCGGCCATGGCCACCATGGTTTCCAGGCGCATCAGGCAGTCGCGCGGGGTGTTGGCGTGGATGGTGGTCAGCGAGCCGTCGTGGCCGGTGTTCATGGCCTGCAGCATGTCCAGCACCTCGCCGCTGCGCACTTCGCCCACGATGATGCGGTCGGGCCGCATGCGCAGGCAGTTCTTGACCAGGTCGCGCGCGGTGACCTGGCCGTGGCCCTCGATGTTGGCGGGCCGGGTTTCCAGCCGCACCACGTGGTCCTGCTTCAGTTGCAGTTCCGCCGCGTCCTCGATGGTCACGATGCGTTCGTCGTGCGGCACGAAGCGCGACAGGCAGTTGAGCATGGTGGTCTTGCCCGAGCCGGTGCCGCCGGAAACGATGATGTTCAGCCGCGCCTTGACGATGCCGCGCAGCACCTCGCCCATTTCCGGGGTCAGCGCGCCGAAGCGGATCAGGTCTTCCAGTTCCAGCGGGTCCTTGGAAAAGCGGCGGATGGACAGGCTGGGGCCGTCCAGGGCCAGCGGCGGGATGATGGCGTTGACGCGCGAACCGTCGGCCAGGCGCGCGTCCACCATGGGCGATGCCTCGTCCACGCGGCGGCCGATGCGGGCCACGATGCGGTCGATGATCTTGCGCAGGTGGTCGTCGTCCAGGAAGCGGGTGTTGACCCGGATCAGCTTGCCGCGCCGTTCCACGTAGACCATGCGGTAGTTGTTCACGAGGATGTCGTTGACCGTGGGGTCGCGCAGCAGCGGTTCCAGCGGGCCAAGGCCCATGACCTCGTCGCGGATGTCCTCGACCAGTTGGCGCTGTTCCTGGGCATTGAGGGGGGCCTGACGGAACTCCTCGCGCAGCAGCTTTTCCACCAGGCGGGAAATTTCGGCGGCCAGCCTGTCGGGCGGCAGCGATTCGGCGGCGGCCAGGTCCATCATCTCCAGCAGGCGGTCCTGCAGGCGGGCGCGGATTTCGTAGTAGTGGTCGCCGTGCAGGGTCAGGGTGGTCACGTCGCACACCTGTTCCGCGCTGGCGGGGCGGGCTGCGGGCCGTGACGACGGACGGGATTTTCCGGTTTGGCCCGCTTGGCCCGCTTGGCCCGCTTGGGCGGACTGGACGGACTGGACGGACTGGGCGTCGTCAGACTGCGCTTCCGGTGCGTCGGCACGGGGCGAGGTGACCGTCACGTGTTCGGACACCGGCGCGGATTCGGGCCGCGGCGCGCGGAACAGGGTGGCGTCGTTGACCGGCACGCGCGGGATGGGCGCGCTGTCGGTTTCGTCCGGCGCCTCGTGGCGTGCGGTGACGGGCTGGATGGCAATGCCAGCCATGGCGGCGGGGGCAACGGCGGAAAGATGGCTGCGGGCGTTCAGGCCCGAGGCGCCAAGGCGTGGCGCCTGCGGCATGCCGTCGCCCCGCCCCTGGTCCTGGTCCTGGCCGTCCGGATCGAGTTGCAGGTGGCCGTAGACATCGGCATGGGCCTGTGCGTCGTCCTCTGTCCCATAGGGGGCGTTGCCCGTACGGGCGTCTTCGGACGCAACGGGTTCCAGGTGCAGCGCGGGGGCGGGTTGCCGCCGCGTGGTGCGCATCAGTCGTTCGGCCAGTCTCATGATTATCCCCTTGCGCCCTGCAACAGGACGCCGTGCGGCAGCAGGCCGCCCCGTTCATGTTCGGGACCGCGTTCCATGCCGCGCCGATTGGGTTCGTGGGTGTCGTCGCCCTTGCGGTGCAGCAGCCGGGCGAACAGGCTGCCCGCCTTCATGCCGGGGGCGGCGCCGCCGTTGCCGGGCGTTGCGGCGGCGG
>NZ_VSMK01000313.1 GCF_011682075.1 Nitratidesulfovibrio liaohensis | reverse complement strand
GCCAGTTGCCGCGCCTCGTCCGGCGCAAGCTCCAGTTCGCGGGCCACGGTGCGCGCCACGCGGCGCATGTCCACCCCGGCCAGGCGCGCGGCTATGCGCCGCCTGTTGTACCACAGCACGCAGAGCACTGTGGCCTTGACCGCCCCCACCCCCACGGCGAATTCCCAACTCATGCGGTGTCTCCGGATATGTTCGTGGCGGCGCCGCGCAGAAGAAGGCCGCCTCTCCGCCCGGGGGCTGGCCTCGCCGCCGGGTTTCGCGGCGCCCCATCATGTCCACCCGGCATGCATGAAAAAGGGGGAAGGGCCAAGGCCCCTCCCCCGTCATTGCGGTCTACCCACCCTTTACCGAAGGGCCGTTGCCCGAATCGGTTTTTTGTTCGTTGGCGAGGAAAACGAGTCTGCCATGAGGGAGTATACTCTTATCGTATTCGACCGATATGGCAGACAAAGTTTGACGAAGCCAACGGGCAAAAGGCCGGTTTGGGCTAGCGGTGGGCTTCCAACTCCTGCAGGAACTCCGGACGCACCTCGAAGCCGCAGGCAGCGGCCTGGTCGGCGAACTGCACGGCCTGGGCGAATTCGCCCCGCTCGAAGTGGGCCAGCGCCAGGTTGTTGTAGGCCGGGCCAAAGCCGGGCTCGCGCTTGATGGCCTCGCGGCTGATCTGGATGGAGGCCTCGTAGTCGCCCTGCATGTAGTAGGCGGCACCCATGGTGGCCATGGCCTGGATGAAGTCAGGGTCCCATTTCAGGGCCTTTTTCAGGGCCTTGATGGCTTCTTCCGGCTCGCCGCGCTGCAGGTGCACGAAGCCGATGTTGCTCCACGGCACCGGGAACTTGGCGCGGCACTGGGCCGCTTCCTCGTTGTAGCGCAGGCAGCCGTCCAGGTCGCCGCGCTGCAGGCAGATGCCACCCAGCTGCACGTAGGCTTCGGCCAGGCGGGGCGAGTTGCGCACGGCGCTCAGGAACGATTCTTCCGCCGCCACGAAGTCGCGCTTGTGCAGCAGGGCCACGCCAAGGTTGTAGTGATGGTTGGCGCAGTTCTCGCTTTTTTCTATTTCGGCCCGCAGGTCGGCGATGTACTCGTCAATGTCATCGTACTTATCCTTCATCGACGTGACCCTCCTTGATCAGAATATTGTAGTACCACACGCAGAAATCGAACACGCCGCGGTACTTTTCGTCCTTGTTGACGATGCCGAGGGCGGTTTCAAGCGCGCCTCGACCGTATTCGTTGGTGTAGTCCTTCTTGTTGGCCGTCTGCAGAAATTCGCGCACGAGTTGCTGGGTGGTGCGCTTGGTGATGTCCTGGCGCGTGTCCAGCGGGTCGTTGGGCTTCTGGAAGGGGTCCCAGTTCTCGTAGCCGATGCGCTCGACGTACTTGCGCCGCCGGGGCGACATGGCGTCCCAGATGGCGCGCTTCTGGACTTCCTCGTCCGGTGTCAGTTCGCGCGTGGTGCTGTCGCGGAACATGGAGCCCGAGATGTTGACCATGCTCAGCTCTCCTTCTTCACCGGGCCGACGCCAAGATAGGTGTTGTCGTACCTGGTGATCAGCGCCATGGACACCGGCACGTACACCTGGTCCAGTTCGCGGTAGCGAGACTGCACGGCCACCAGGATTTCGCGGCTGAGGCCCGCCAGACGCTCGTGGATCTTGTCCAGCGCCACGGTGGGGTATCGCCCGCCGGGGGCGAAGCCGGTGCGCCCGCAGGTGTGGGCCACGCCGCCGATGGCGGTGGGAATGCCGTACAGGCGGCAGGTGATGGGCCGGTGGGCGTACATGGCGCAGGTCTCGTCGTCGCCCAGCAGGGGACAGCGGATGCGCTCGCGCGCCACCTCGGCCAGCAGTTCGGCGGAATCGCGGCCGGTCAGCGATTCCTTGTACAGGCGGCGCTTCAGGCGCACGGCGTGGCGGTCTGCCGCGTCGGCCCGTTCGAGGATGGCGGAACGCTCCGCGCCGAAGCCGAAGGCCTCGGCAAAGCGCTGGTTCAGGTACATGGCCTCCACCAGGCCGAGGTCGAACAGGGCGTGGCAGCAATCGCTGCAACCAAGGCCGCAGGTCACGCAGTCGGCGTGCTGCGAACGCACGCGCTCGAACAGCGCATCGGCTTCTGCCACCAGTCGTTCATATTTGGCGAAGATTTCCGTCAGGTCCACGGTCATCCATTCTGCTCCTTGGGGCCGCGCGTGCGCGACCGTCATGCGATGGCCCGACAGGTTGGCGTATCGGGCGCTGGGCGGACTCGGTCGTTCTGTGGCCGGAATGCACACCCCAAGGTTGCCGCCGTCTGCTGCCTTGCGGCACGGTCTGCCGGAAAGGCGTGCGGACGGAGGTTCGCGCGGCTCCCGCGCGGGCGTGCGGATGTGCGGGAATACGCGGTGCGGGCGGGCGACACGCCACGGGAAGGCAACCCCCGTTTCCGCTGTGGCGCGGGGCATGCCATGCCCCTGTCCTCCTCGCGGCCCGCAGGGCCGCGTGAAGGGCTGGCCCCGAAGTCTGGCCGCAAAGCCTGGCCCTTGGGTGTGGCCCCTGTGCGTGGCCCTATGCGTGGTCCTGATGCGGCAAATGCCGCCGGACGGCGCAAACGTCGTCCGGCGGCATGACGTGCAGCAAATCCGGAAAGGCGGCGGCTAGTTCTCTTCGACGGTGATCGCGCCGGCTTCGCAGACTTCCACGCAGGATTCACAGCCCAGGCATTCTTCCTCGTTCACGGGAACAGCCTTGCCGTCCTGCAGCTCGTAAACTTCGACGGGGCACACGTCCACGCATTCGCCGTCGCCGGTACACTTATCGGTGTCAACAGTAACAGTCCAACCCATGTCATCCTCCAGGCGTGTTTTTCAGCCGACGACGTAGTCGGCTTTTTGGGAACAATTCCCTGTCGTGATTGCGAAAAAACCGCGTCACCACAGGGTTTGACGGCTTACCATCGAAATTGCAGATAGCTGTCGGCAACCGGGGTGTCAAGCTTTGACGCAAATTCTCATCGTTGCGAGACGCGGGAATTCCGGCAGCCGGAAATCACCACCCCCTCAGGGCTCTCTTGCCATTGGGGTTTTCGTCCGGAGGCGGGCATGCCGGGGTCGCCGCCCGCAAGCCCCGGCGGGGCGTCTTATACCGCCAGCGAGACGTAGTAGCCCTTGCCGCCGCGCTGGATGAGCAGGGTCACCTTGCCCGCCAGCCGGTACCGGGCAAAGGCCTGGGCAAAGTCGCGGGGGGTGCCCACGCGCACGCTGCCCACCTGGCGCACCACGTCGCCGGGGGCCAGCCCC
>NZ_VSMK01000312.1 GCF_011682075.1 Nitratidesulfovibrio liaohensis | reverse complement strand
GACGCTCTTCCGAGCGGCGCCATGTCCGCGCGCGGTGCGTGGTTCGAACGCCTGCGCAGCGACCCCAAGGCCGCCGTGCCCGCCCTGGCCCTGCTGCTGGCCGTGTTCCTGGTGCTGCCGTGGGTGGTTTCCACCTACCAGACCAACATCATGATTTCGGCGCTGCTCTACGTGATGCTGGGCCTTGGCCTGAACATCGTGGTGGGCCTTTCGGGCCAGCTGGTGCTGGGCTACGTGGCCTTCTACGCCGTGGGCGCCTACGCCTACGCCATCCTGAACAGCAACTTCGGCCTCGGCTTCTGGTCGGTGCTGCCCATCGGCGGGGCCATGGCCGCGCTGTTCGGCATCCTGCTGGGCTTTCCGGTGCTGCGGCTGCGCGGTGACTACCTGGCCATCGTCACCCTGGGCTTTGGCGAAATCATCCGCCTGGTGCTGGAGAACTGGAGCAGCTTCTCGCAGGGGCCCAGCGGCATCGCCAACATCGAGCGGCCCGGCCTGCTGGGCATGCAGCTTTCGGTCAGCGACGCCACCACCTACATCTACTACCTCATCCTGGCGGCGGTCATCGTCACCATTCTTGCGGTGACGCGCCTGAAGAACTCGCGCATCGGCCGTGCGTGGCAGGCCCTGCGCGAGGACGAGATAGCCTGTCAGGCCATGGGCATCGACATCACCACCACCAAGCTCACCGCGTTCGCGCTGGGCGCGTGCTGGGCGGGCTTCGCGGGGGTCATCTTCGCGGCCAAGACCACCTTCATCAACCCGGCCAGCTTCACCTTCCTGGAATCGGCCATGGTGCTCGCCATGGTGGTGCTGGGGGGCATGGGCTCGGTCATCGGGGTATCGGTGGGCGCGCTGGTGCTCATCCTGCTGCCCGAATACCTGCGCGCGTTTTCCGAGTACCGCATGCTCATCTTCGGCGCGACCATGGTGCTGATGATGGTCTTCCGCCCGCAGGGCCTCGTTTCGCCGGGGCGCACCAAGTACAACGTGCCCGACGCCGAAGGCGCCGGTGCTGACGCGGCGCGCCCCGCCGCCGGAGGCAACGCCTGATGTCCGCAACCACCGCCAACGCGGCTGCCGCCGTACTCGACGTCCGCTCCATTTCCATGAACTTCGGGGGCCTGCGCGCCCTGAACGAGGTTGACCTGCAGGTGCGCCAGGGCGAGATCGTGGCGCTCATCGGTCCCAACGGCGCAGGCAAGACCACGTTCTTCAACTGCATCACCGGCATCTACGTGCCCACCGAAGGCACCGTGCACGTGACCCCGCGCGACGGGCGCACCGTCACCGTCAACGGCCTGAAGGCCAGCCAGGTCACCGCGCTGGGCATGTCGCGCACCTTCCAGAACATCCGGCTGTTCCCCACCATGAGCGTGCTGGAAAACGTGATGATCGGGCGCCATTGCCGCACCCGTGCGGGCATTCTGGGCGCGCTGCTGCGCGACCCCAGGACCCGCGCCGAAGAACAGCGCATCGTGGAAGAAAGCTACGCGCTGCTCAAAAGCGTGAATCTGCACCAGCACTACAAGGACGAGGCGCGCAACCTGCCGTACGGCGCCCAGCGCAGGCTGGAGATTGCCCGCGCGCTGGCCACGGAACCCTTCCTGCTCTGCCTTGACGAACCCGCCGCGGGCATGAACCCGCAGGAAACCCACGAACTCAAGGAACTCGTCATCGAGATCCGCGAGCGACACGAACTTTCCGTGCTGCTCATCGAGCACGACATGAGCATGGTCATGTCGCTGTCGGACCGCATCTACGTCATGGAGTACGGTTCGAAGATCGCCGAGGGCACCCCCGAGGAAGTGAGCAAGAATCCCAGGGTCATCAAGGCCTACCTGGGCGAGGAATCCCATGCTTGAGCTGCGTAACGTCAATGCCTTCTACGGCAACATCCAGGCCCTGCGCGACATCAACCTGACCATCGGCCAGGGCGAGATCGTCACCCTCATCGGCGCCAACGGCGCGGGCAAGACCACCACGCTGATGACCGTATGCGGCGCGGTGCCCCCGCGCACCGGCGAGGTGCTTTTCGAGGGCAAGCCCATCCACACCATGAAGCCCAACGAGATCGTGCGTCTGGGCATCAGCCAGGTGCCGGAAGGTCGGTTGATCTTCCCCGACCTGACGGTGCAGGAAAACCTGGACCTTGGCGCATTTCTGCGCAACGACAAGGACGGCATCGCCCGCGACCTGGACTACATTTTCGGCCTGTTCCCCATACTGGCCCAGCGCCGCAAGCAGGCGGGGGGCACCCTTTCCGGCGGCGAGCAGCAGATGCTGGCCATTTCGCGCGCCATCATGGGCAGGCCGCGCCTGCTGCTGCTGGACGAACCCTCGCTGGGCCTAGCGCCCATCATCATCCAGCAGATCTTCGACATCATCCGCAAGATCAACGCCGACGGCACCACGGTGTTCCTGGTGGAGCAGAACGCCAACCAGGCCCTGAAGATCGCCCACCGCGCGTACGTCATGGAAACCGGGCGCATCACCCTGGAAGACACGGCAGCCAACCTGCTGGTGAACGAAGACGTGAAAAAGGCCTACCTCGGCATGTAGCCGGGGCGGCCAGACACATGGCCCCGCACGCGGGGCACGAGCATTGCCTGGCGTGGGCGGTCCTTTCCGAAAGGGGAGGGCCGCTCTTTTTTGTCTGGCGGGACGGGGGAAGCGGCCTGCCGCGCCCGGAGGCCGGCAGGATGCCGGGTTTCGCCCCGGCGGGGAGCATGAACAGGGGCCGTCCGCCCCGATCCGTGCGAAGGAGGGACGGCGGCCCCGTATCTGAGCCCGTTGTTCGCGGGGCCGCCGCGACAGAGCCGCGCTCCTGGTGGACGCGGCGTTGCCGTGTTCGGTCGCGGTCAGGCGGGCAGCGGGCCGAGGACAAGCGCCGTAAGCATGGCGGAGGCCATGGCTACGGCCACGATGGTGAAGAGCAGGCGCATGGTGTCATGCCTCCCTTGTGGGTGTCGGACCGCGCCGGACTTGATCGGCGCGGCGCGGTTGCCGGTTGTTGTCTGTGGTTGAGCCGCGTGCCGATGCCAGGGCGGCGACGGCAAGGCCGGATTGCGGGGCATGAAGCTTTCCGCCGACGCTGCCGGGGCGTTGTGCCAAATCGACGAGTTCCGCCGTGGTCAGCGGGCGGCGCAGGGTGGCGGAAAGCTCGCGCACCGCCTCGACGATGGCGGGCAGTTCGTCCGGCGGTGGCAGGATGGACAGTTCGGCCAGGGCGGCGGCCACGGCGGCGACGCCGCTCTTGCGTCCCACGCCCATGCGG
>NZ_VSMK01000311.1 GCF_011682075.1 Nitratidesulfovibrio liaohensis | reverse complement strand
CACCCGCCGGGGCGTCGCGCAGGGCATCGGCCAGCGGCTGGGGCGGGTCCAGGGTCACCGTGCCGTACAGGGGGTAGGCCGCGTCCACGCCCTTCAGCGCCACCATGGCGGTGTCCTCACCACCGGGGCCACCGGGCGTTGACGAGCGGGCCATGCCGCGCAACGAAATCACCTGGCTCACCGTGCCGCGCGCCGACAGCCAGGCCAGCTCCTCGTCCGACGGTCGTTGGGTGGCGAATTCCACCGATGCATCGCCGCCCAGCAGGGCGCGCGCATCGCGCGCCAGGCCCGCCCGCACCGCCTCGGAGATGGACCCCACGGCGGCAATGGCGAACACCCCCAGGAACATGCACCCCAGAAACACCGTCAGCCGCCGCTGGCCGGAGCGCAGTTCGCGCAGGGCCAGCCGGAAGGCCAGGGCCAGATCGCGCGCACTGATCATGCGCGCTCTCCATCACCACGCACACCAGAGCGGACAGCAGACGCACGATCCCCCGCCTGCCCGGCGGACGCCGCACCTTCATGCAGCCTGCCGTCCTCCATGCGCACCTGCCGCCCGCACTGGGCGGCCAGTTCCCGGTCGTGAGTGATCAGCACCAGCGTTGTGGCGTGCTCCTCGCGCAGGCGGAACAGATGCTCGATCACCCGGCGTCCCGTCTCCGTGTCCAGATTGCCGGTGGGTTCGTCGGCCAGGATCACGCGCGGGGCAGACGCAAAGGCCCGCGCCAGCGCCACGCGTTGCTGCTCCCCGCCGGAAAGCTCCGCCGGGTAGTGCCCGGCGCGACCTTCCAGCCCCACGGCAGCCAGCGCGGCCAGAGCCCTGTCGCGCGCGTCCGGCGCATGCGAAAATTCCAGCGGCAGCGCCGCGTTTTCCAGCGCGGTCATGGTGGGCACCAGATGGAACGACTGGAACACGATGCCCAGATGCGCCCGTCGGAACCGGGCCAGGGCATCCTCGTCCATGCCGCCAAGATCATGCCCGGCCACGCGCACCGTACCGCTGCTCGGTCGTTCCAGCCCGGCCATGATCATCAGGGTGGTGGTCTTGCCCGAACCGGAAGGCCCCACGATGGCCACGGTTTCACCGGCCCGCACGGAAAGGTTCACCCCGCGCAGGATGTTGACCTGACCGGAACCGCCCACTAGGCTGAGATGTATACTGGAGAGAGCAATGATCGGATCTGTCACGCGAATCACCTTTGGCGGATGGAGTAGATGCCGGGCGCTGGCCCCGGCGAAACAGCTGATGCAGTCAAGGGGCCGGGGCCAGGGAGTGTGTCCGTCGATATGCCGATGCAACGCTGCCATGTGCCGGTCGCTGCTGACGGCGGCGCTGGGCGTGCTGTCGACGACGCTATGCCTGCTCTCGGCCCTCACTGGCCTTGGCCTGGCGCTGCTGCCGTCGTCCACGGCCTTTGCCGCCAACGGCGGCAATTCCTCCATACCGCATATCCTCGTGCTGGGCGACAGCCTGGTGGCGGGGTACGGCCTGGGGCCGGACGAAGCCTTCCCGGAACGGCTGGGTGCCGCGCTGAACGCAAAGGGACGCCCGGTGCGCATCACCAATGCCGGGGTTTCGGGCGATACCTCCGCCGGGGGGCTTGCCCGGGTAGAATGGTCGCTGGCCGACAAGCCGGACCTGCTGATCCTGGAGCTGGGCGCCAACGACGGCTTGCGCGGCCTGCCGGTGGACGACCTGCGCCGCAACCTGTCCACCATCATCGAAATCTGCCGCAAGAATGGCGTACGTGTGCTGCTGGCAGGCATGCGCGCCCCGAGGAACATGGGGCCGGACTATGCACGCCGTTTCGACGCGGTGTATCCTGAACTGGCAGCGCAATACGGCCTGACGCTGTACCCCTTCTTTCTGGACGGCGTGGCGCTGGACCGTTCGCTGAACCTGCCTGACGGCATGCACCCCAATCAAATGGGGGTGCAGGTCATCGTCGAGCGCATGCTGCCCGTGGTCGAGCGCGAACTGGGCGCACTGAAGGCAGGAAACTGACCGGCATGCGCCTGCCCGCATCCTTTCCCATCAGGTGGCCGCGCCAGCCCCGTCAGCCGCATTTGTCGCGGCGCATCCCGTGGCGCATGCTGGCCCGCCCCGGCTCGCTGCTGGGGCTGCTGCTGGCGCTGGCCCTGTGGACAGTGGCGGGGCTTGAACCGTGGCAGGGTCTGGTGGTCGGCGTGCCCGACGGCGACACCATCGTTGTGCGGGTGCGTCTGTACGGCATCGACGCGCCGGAATTGCGCCAGCGCGGGGGCGAGCAGGCCCGCGATCAGCTGCTGCGCATGGTCATGGACCGCAAGGTGTACCTGGTGACCATCGACCGCGACGGCTACGGGCGCGACGTGGCCCATGTGCGGACCAAGCCGTTCCCCTGGGCGACAGCCATCGTACCTTCAGGCGAGGCACTGCGAGCCGCAGCCACGCCGTCACGGCGGCAGGATGCACGCTCCGCCGTGAGTTCCGCCGCTGATGGCCTGCCGGGTGAGCTTACCGGCGATGTGAACGGCGACATGCTGCACGCCGGGCAGGCCTGGTTCTACGGCGAATACTGCCGCCTGCCCTATCCTTGCCTTGCCTGGTATTTCGCTGCCAGCAAGGCCCGGGAGACCAACATCGGGCTGTGGAAGACACGCAATCCCACTCCGCCGTGGGAATGGCGGAGGAAGAACCGGTAGGCAGGCTGGGGATCGCCGCCTTCAGACACACACGCACAGCACCGCACACGCCTGTTCATTGCTTCAGCTTTTCGCCCTTCCCGCCCCCATCCACGAATGTGCCATTCCATGCAGGCTGCCCACGTTGCGACCGCGCAAGCGGGGTGTTCTTGGCTTGCGTGCCAGCGGCCCGGCAACGTGGCTCGCCAGACGGTTTTTCCCGAAAGGAGTGGCCTGCATGCAACCCACGCGCGTGGCCCCATGGTCGGGCAGAAAGACAGGTAAAAACGGGAGACAGACGGGTAGGCAGGCCATGCGGACAGGGGGAGGACAGTAAGGGCGCGCAGTGCCAGCGGCATCCTTGCGCCCAGCAGGACCGTGGCAATGGCCCAGTCGTACGCAGCAACAGCCCGCCCCCTTCTGCAAACGCACGAAGGCCCCGGTGATTTCTCACCGGGGCCTTTTCGTGATGTGTCGGGATGCGGTTGTGCATCCCTTTGAGAATAAGTGCTGGCATCGGCCTACTTTCCCACGCAAGAGTACGCAGTATCATCGGCGATGGAGGGCTTAACTTCCGAGTTCGGAATGGGATCGGGTGTACCCCCTCCTCCATGGA
>NZ_VSMK01000310.1 GCF_011682075.1 Nitratidesulfovibrio liaohensis | reverse complement strand
CACCGGCACACGGTCCGCCTGCACAGCGGCGGGCTCCGCGCGGGCCGCACACGGCAGCTGATCGCCGCGCCCGACCGTCGCCCATCCGTCCACTCTCACCCGGCCCCAGCCATTGCCCCGCATGACCAACCGCCCCACCCGACTTCTCAAACGCGTGCTCAAGGGTGCGTTCGTCTTTCTCGGACTTGCCGCCGCCATTGCACTGTTGCGCCTTTCCGGCCTGCATGACGCCCTGGACACCGCGTGGGTGGATGCCAACATCCGCGACCACGGCGTTTCCGGCCTGGCCCTGTACCTGGGCGTTGGCTGCCTGCTGACCGCCGTGGGCATGCCCCGTCAGGTGGTCAGCTTTCTGGGGGGCTATGCCTTCGGCGCGCTGCTGGGCACGGTGTGGGGCACGCTGGCCACGGTCATGGGTTGCGTGGCCACCTTCTACTATGCGCGGCTCGGCGGGCAGTCGTTCGTGGCGCGCCGCTTCAGCCGCAGGGTAGCGAAGATCAATGCCTTTCTGGGGCGCGACCCGTTCGCCATGTCGTTCATCATCCGCTGCCTGCCCGTGGGCAACAACGTGCTGACCAACCTGCTGGCCGGGGTCAGCGCCATTCCCTCGCTGCCGTTCATCGCCGGGTCTGCCGCCGGGTACGTGCCGCAGACGTTCATCTTCGCCCTGCTGGGCAGCGGCGTACGCGTTTCGCCGGAATTGCGCACCACCGCCAGTGCCGTGCTGTTCGTGGTATCCAGCCTGTTGGGCTACCTGCTGTACCGCCGCTACCGGGTGGATGACACCCTCGAAGTTCCGGAGGACGAATCCGAGGGCGGTCCTGAGGGCAGCAAGGACGGCCACCACCCTACCCCGGCCGCCAAGGGCGAATAGCCCGCTACGCAAGAACGCGCCCCCACTCAGCTGGTTCCCGGCATCTCCCCCCCCTCCGAACACGCCACCCCCACGCCCCCTTTCCCGCCGCAACGCAAAACCGCCCGCCGACATGCATCGGCGGGCGGTTTTCATTCCGGAATCGAAAATGGTTCAACAAGCCTGCGCTTACGACACCTTGGCCCCGTTGGCCACCGGGCCGGACGCGGCCACCAGTTGCATGCCGCTTTCGGTGCGCACCGCAAGGATCATCCCCTGCGATTCCAAGCCGCGCAACTTGCGCGGGGCAAGGTTGGCCACCACGGCCACCTGGCGCCCCAGCAGGAAATCGGGCGTAAAGTATTCGGCAAGCCCGGCCACGATCTGTCGCGGGGCCGCTTCGCCAAGGTCCACCTCGACGCGCAGCAGTTTGTCGGCGTTGGGATGGCGTTCCACCACCACCACGGTGCCGAAGCGGATGTCCAATTTCTGGAAATCGGCAAATTCTATGGTGGCGGGTTCATCGCCAGCGGCAGGCGTGGCGGCAGGCGCGGCAGCCTGAGCGAGCGCGGCGGCCTTGTCCTTTTTCTTGCCTTCCGCCTTGGCGGGTTTGGACTCTTCCACCTTTTCCAGTTCCACACGGGGGAACAGGTTGGACGACGACGCCACGGTGGTACCGGCGGCCAGTCCGCCCCAGCGGTCAGCCTCGTCAGCCAACTGCACGGCGACCGGGTCCAGCGTCTGGCCCAATTGCCCCAACAGCACGGTGGAGGCCTCGGGCATCACCGGCCACAGGTGCACGGCCACCTTGCGCATGCATTCCAGCATCACGTACATGACGGTGCCAAGGCGCTCGGTGTCGCCCTGCTTGAACAGGGTCCACGGCGCGGCATGGTCCACGTAGCGGTTCAGGGCGCGCACCAGTTCCCACAGCGATTCCAGCGCGTTGGAAAAGCGCACCCGTTCGAACAGCCGCACGTAATTGCGCTGGGCTTCTTCCGCCAGGGTGCGGATGGCCTCGTCTTCCTCGGTCAGCGGCCCCTGCGCGGGCACCACGCCGTCGAAGTACTTGGCGGTCATGGACAGCACGCGGCTGAACAGGTTGCCGAGGTCGTTGGCCAGGTCCGCGTTCAGGCGGGCCACCAGCGCGTCTTCCGAGAAGCTGGCGTCGCTGCCGAAGTGCATCTCGCGCAGCAGGAAGTAGCGGAAGGCGCTCAGGCCGTACTTGTCGATCATGGACAGCGGGTCAACCACGTTGCCCAGCGATTTGGACATCTTGGTGTCGCGCACCAGCCAGTAGCCGTGCACGTTCAGGTTGTTGTAGGGCTCAAGACCCGCCGCCTTCAGCATGGTGGGCCAGAACACCGCGTGCGGCTTCAGGATGTCCTTGGCCACCAGATGCTGCACGCCGGGCCAGAAGCGACCGAACTTTTCGCCGTCGGGCCAGCCCAGCGCGGAGATGTAGTTGATCAGCGCGTCGAACCACACGTAGCACACGTAGTCCTTGTCGAACGGCAGTTCGATGCCCCAGGTCAGGCGGGACTTGGGCCGCGAGATGCACAGGTCTTCCAGCGCGCCGCTGTCCAGAATGCCCAGCACTTCGCTGCGGTAGCGTTCGGGCCGGATGAAGTCGGGGTTGTCCAGGATGTACTGGCGCAGCCAGCCCTGGTACTTGGACATGCGGAAGAAGTAGTTCTTTTCGCTGATGTATTCCGGCTTCACCTGATGCTGAGGGCACAGCCCGTTTTCCAGTTCCTTCTCGGTGTAGAACCGCTCGCACCCGTAGCAGTAATGGCCGCCGTACTCGCCGAAGTAGATGTCGCCGCTGTCGTAGACCTTCTGCAACACGTCCTGCACGCACTTCTTGTGCTCCGCGTCGGTGGTGCGGATGAACTGGTCGTACTCCACGCCCAGATGCGGCCACAGGTCGCGGAACTGCGTGCTCACGCCGTCCACGAATTCCTGCGGCGAACACCCGGCCTTTTCGGCGGCCTGCACGATCTTGTCGCCGTGCTCGTCGGTGCCGGTCAGAAAGTAGGTGTCCTTGCCCAGCAGGCGGTGGAAGCGGCGCAGCGAATCGGCCACGATGGTGGTGTAGGCATGGCCGAGGTGCGGCTTGGCGTTGACGTAGTAAATGGGGGTGGTGATGTAGAAGCGGTCCACGTGGGTCTCCCGATTCGGGCGCTGCGGGCGGTGCGGGCCTGCCGCGCCACCGTTCCGATATGATGGCCGCCCCCGGCGCGCGCCAGGGGCGGAAGCTGTTGCCTGAATGTCGCCGTGCCCTGCTCCGCACGAACGGATGCCGGGGCTGACGGATGTGGTCGATTATTCGCTGCCGTGTCCGTCGGCATGTCCGCCGCCGGAACCGCCCTCGCCGCCCTCACGGGGACCGGAAGGGCGCCGCTTGCGCTTGCGCCGCCCCCGGCTGGACCGCAGGGTGGACGGATCGGTGTTTTTCAGCGGGCCGCGC
>NZ_VSMK01000309.1 GCF_011682075.1 Nitratidesulfovibrio liaohensis | reverse complement strand
CGGCCCCGCCTGGGCCTGCTGTTGCAGCAGGAAGCGGACGGCGCGCGCGTGCAGCAGGTGGAGCCCGGCTCCGTGGCCGAGCGTGCCGGGTTCCGCCCCGGTGACCTCATCCTGCGGGTAGGCGATCGCGTGGTGGATTCCATGCGCGTGCTGCACGAGGCGGGCGCGGCAGCCGTGGGGGCCGGGCAGGGTGTGCGTTTTACCGTGCGCGGCCCCGGCGATGCCGACGCGGAACGGGTGCTCACCGTACCCGGCCTGAAGTAGAAATTTTCCGCAGCCGCCCGCGCTGCCCGCATCCCATGGTGTTTCGTCCACGGGCGGCGGCTGCGCAGGGGAGGGTCGCGCTGCGGAATCGGACGAATTGGAGTTTGATCGCGCCGCCCCGAATGCCTTGCGTCAGCGGGGTGCGTCGCGCCGGAGCATGCCCTTTGGGGCGTGGGAATCCGGCGTGCCAGCGCCAACATGAGCAAACGCACAATCCGCGAACATGCGCGGATATCCCTGTCGGAGGATGGAATGTTGTATTGCGCCGTGCTGACTCCCCTCGGCGATGACGGATTCGCCGTGGACTTTCCCGATTTTCCCGACGCCGCCCCCGGCGACGTGGGGGCCGACACCCTGTGCGAGGCCTACGGCATGGCCGAGGAAGCCCTGGCCGAACATGTGCGCGGCCTGCTGGCGCGGGGTGAAACCCTGCCCGAACCCACCCCGCCGGACCAATTGCCCACGGCCCCGCCCGCCGGAGCCGCCCTGTTCATGGTGCCCGTGCGTCTGGAGCCGCGCCGGGTGGTCAAGGTGACCCTGACCATGACCGAGCAGGAAAAGGAAAAGCTGGATGCCGTGGCCGCCGACTGGAACATGAGCCGGTCGCAGGTGGTGGTGGCGGCTATCCGTGATCTCTGCGACCGGATGGGCTGTCCCTGAGGGCGTTTGTCCGGGCGCGCACTCCGTGGGCAATGACGGCGTCAAACCGCTTTTTTGCTCCGGTCGAGTACGAGAAGAGTACACTCCCTCCGCAAAAAAGCGGTTTTCCTTGTCCTTGCCGCACGTGTTGCGCGCCGGGACAAACGCCCTCGCGCGCGGTGTCACGTTTTGTCGATGGCTGTGTAAGGGCCGCCTTCCTTGCCTCCCCGCCAATTCCGCCCCGTCATGCGCGGGCCTGCTGACAGGCCGCGTCGGCGTGCCTATGGTGTGCCGATGTGGTTTTTTTTCGTCATCGCACGACTGTCACGCGGAGTTGCCCATGCCTGAGTTGCCAGAGGTGGAGACCATTGCCTGCGGTTTGCGGCCCCAGCTGACGGGGCGGCGCATCGTGTCCGTTGCGGTGCGCAACGAAGGGACGGTGCAGGGCGACGCGGCGGCATTCGCCCGGTGCGTGCCGGGGCGTGTCATTGCCGGTGTGGGGCGGCGCGGCAAGTTGCTGCTGCTGGAACTGGTCCCGCTGGATGGTGCAGCGGGCAGGGCGGATGCGGCAGGGCCTGCTGGTGTAGCGGTTGATGCTCCGTCCGATGTTCCGCCAGACGCGGCAGACCTGATGACCTGCCGCGACGCGGCGGGCAAGATGGCCGGTTCCAGCGCGACAGGCGCGGCGGGCGCTTCCGGCAACACGGGCAACACGGGCAACACGGTAAGCACGGGAAGCGCGGGCGGAAACCGCGTGCCGCATCTGCTGGGCGTGCATCTGAAGATGACCGGACGGCTGTTTGTCTACGGGCCGGAGGTGGCGCCCAACACGCATACCCGCGTGATCTTCGGGCTGGATGACGGCAACCGGCTGTTCTTCGACGATGCGCGCAAGTTCGGTTACGTGCGGGCCCTGTCCGAGGCCGATCTGGCCACGTGGGATTTCTGGCGGTCGCTGGGGCCGGAGCCGCTGGAGATTGCCGCGCCGGACTTCGCGGCGCTGTTCCGGGGGCGGCGGGGGCGCATCAAGGCGCTGTTGCTGGACCAGACGGTCATCGCGGGCATCGGCAACATCTACGCCGACGAATCGCTGTTCCGGGCGTCCATCCGGCCCGATGCGCAGGCCGGGGAGCTTTCGCCAGATCGGTTGCGCGTGCTGCACGGCCATCTGGTGGACGTGCTGCGCGAATCCATCGCCGAGTGCGGCAGTTCCATCCGCGACTACCGCGATGCCCACGGTGATGCCGGGGCCTTCCAGAACCGCTTCCGGGTGTACGGCAGGTCCGGGCAGCCGTGCGTGGCCTGCGGGCGCGCGCTGACCACGGGCAAGGTGGCCGGGCGCACCACTGTGTTCTGCGAGCATTGCCAGAAGTTGAAATAGCGGGAGGGGGACAGGGCGGGGCAGGCCAGGGGCCGTGCCGGACAGGCGTGTGGACGGCATTACGCGATGTGGCCGCGCAGCCACCCGGTACGGGGGAATCGAAGCCACATTCCGACCCCGTACCTTCGGCATGCTTCACGTAAATGGCGCGGGGCTGTCCGTCAATGGGGGTTGTTACTGCCCCCCGTCCGTGTCGTCGCCGTCTTCGTCGCGGGCGGTGGTAATGCTGGCCGGGCCGGGCCAGGCACGCGTTCCGCCCATGCCGGTCACGTTTCCTGCTCCCCTCGTCCCTTCCGCATCCCATCGGGCCAGCACCTGGCCCGATTCCGCCGTTACCAGCAGGGGGATGTTCCGGGCCGCCAGCGCGGCGCGGGTGTCCGCCACGGGAAAGCCCCAACGGTTTCGGTAGCCCGCGCTGGCCAGGGCCACGGAGGGGCGCACCGCGTCCAGCAGTTGCGGCAGCAGCTTGCGCCTGCCGCCGTGGTGGGGCAGCACCAGCACTTCCGCCGAAAGGTCCGTGCCCGCATCCAGCAGGGCGCGGATGGCCGGGTCGCCCGCATCGCCGGGAATCAGCGCCAGGCCGCGCCGCGCACCACGTCCGTCCTGCCCATTTGGCCCATCTTGTCCATTTGATCCATCCGGTCCAGCCGGTCCATTCGGCCCGTCCTGCCGATTGCTGTCGTCGCGCGCCGTCAGGCGCAGCACCAGCGAGGCGTCGTTACCGTCAAAGGCGGGGCCAGCCGCCTCCGGCAGGGGAGGGTGCAGCACTTCCAGTTCCAGGCCGTCGGCAAGGGGAATGCGCTGCCCGGCATGCCAGCGTTCCTCGTGGTGTCCGATCAGTCGGGCATGGCGCAGGATGGCGGCCAGCCGCGCCCCGTCCTCGCCGTGCGGCGGTTCGCCGTTGCCCGCCACCCGGCGGACGGCAAAGGCGTCGATGACGTACAGAAGTCCCCGCAAATGGTCGCGGTCCGGGTGCGACCAGACCACCGCGTCCAGCCGGGGCGGGCGGTTGTCGGTCAGCGCCGGGGCCACCACCCGGCGTCCGGTGTCCCACGAGCGCGA
>NZ_VSMK01000319.1 GCF_011682075.1 Nitratidesulfovibrio liaohensis | reverse complement strand
CCTGCCCGCCCCGCGCACCGCGCTGGCGGCCCAGGCAACGTCCCAGCCCGCCGATGCCGCCCAGCCGGGCGATACGCCCCAGGACGCACCGGACGGCCAACAGGCCATGGACGTCATCTGGCAGACGCGCGGGCAGGAACTCACCGCACTGGTGGAAGAAACCGACCGGCTGCGCAAGGCCCTGCCCGACATGGCCAGGGCGCTGGACAGCCAGGTGGCCGCCGTGCAGCGCGACTACCAACGGCTGTTCGCGCTGTACCAGCTGAGCCGCAACCACCCCAGCGAAATGGCCGCCATCCGCCGCCAGTTGGCGGGCGTGCAGCGCACCCTGCAAGGCAGGCTGGCCCCCATGGAGGCCACCGATGCCGCGGTGCGCCAGCGGCTGGACGACTTCAACGCCCTGGACAAGGAATTGTCCGAGCACCTGGCCACGGAACGGTCCAGCGAGCTTTCCAAAGACCTGTCCGAATACCTTGCCAAGCTTACCGAGGGGCGCAAGAACCTGACGGTCCTGCGCACCCGCCTCGCCCGCGCCCTGGACCCCGGCCACGCGGTGGCCGCCAAGCTGACCCAGGCACTGGAACAGATCGACGCGCAGTTGCCCGCGCTGTGGCGCACCTATTATCTGGTGGCCTCCAGTTCGCTGATGGACCTTGGCGTATGGCAATCACTGCCCGTCAACCTGGCCGCATGGTCGGACACGACGGAGGTGCGCCTGGCCACGGAATTCCCGCAGACCACCCGCGACTGGGGCGCACTGCTGCTGCGCTTTGCCTTCCTGGTCGTGCCCCTGCTCCTGCTGGGCAGGCTGGCCCTGCGGCGCGGCTGCCGGTTGCCCGGCGGATGGGCCGAAAGCTGCCGCAACGTGGCCGCCCGCAGTTGGCCGTGGATCGCCGTGGGCATAGCCCTGCACTTCGCCTCGTGGGCGCGCGGCGGCGAGGTCTACCGGGCCGTGGTGGTGCCCGCGCACCTCATGCTGCTGCTGGGCGAACTGACCCTGGTCTGGAGCCTGCGTGCCTCCGGCCTTGCCGGTGTGCCGCAGCGCTCTCCCCTGTTGCTGCTGTTCGCCCCGGCGGCCATCGGCGTGCTGCTGCTGTTCCTGAATCCGCCCGCCGTGCTGCTGGCCCCGTTGTGGGCGCTGTGCATGGTGGCGGTACTGACCGTGCGCGCCCGGCGTGGCAGGCCCCGCGTGCTGCCCCTGCTGGAAAAGGTGCTGCTGGCCTGCGAACCCGCGTTGTGCATCGTCTCGCTGCTGGCGGCGGTGTTCGGCTGGGCGCGGCTGGCCATTCCGTTCTTCCTGGTGGGGCTGGCCGTGGCCGTGGCCCTGCAACTGGGCGCCGTGCTGGTGGCTCTTGTGACCTTGCTTGCGGAACGCCTGCCGGAAAAGGGCATGCGCGCCCTGCTGCGCGGCCTGGTGCTGGGCCTTGGCGCCCCCGCCATGTGGGTGGTGGCCGCCGCTACCCTGCTGCCGTGGATGTCCGCCTTCCCCGGCGGGCCGTACATGATGCGCCAGGCGCTGGAACTGAACGTCAACGTGGGGTCGGTGTCGTTCAACTCGTTGCGGGTGCTGGGCCTGGTGCTGCTGTTCTACCTGACCCGCTCGGCCATCGCCGTGGGCACGTCCTTCCTCGACAACCTGCCTGCGCGGCTGCCCCGCGTGGAACGCGGCGTGATTCCGCCGTTGCAGACCGGGCTGACCTATACCCTGTGGGCGTTGTTCGGCCTGGTGGTGCTGAACGCCCTGGGCGTCAGCCTGACCAGCCTCACGGTCATTGCCGGTGGCCTCAGCGTGGGGCTGGGCTTCGGGCTGCAGACCATTTTCAACAACTTCTTCAGCGGGTTGATCCTCATTTTCGGCCGCTCTCTGCTGGAGGGCGACATCATCCAGATCGGCGAGACGTGGGGCACGGTGCGCAAGATCAGCATCCGCTCCACTACCGTCGAAACCTTCGACAACGCCGTGATCTTCGTGCCCAACTCCGAATTCGTGTCCAACCGGCTCACCAACTGGACCCGCAACAGCATGCGCATGCGCCGCGACATCGCCATCGGCGTGGCCTACGGCTCGGACATCGACAAGGTGACCGAACTGCTGAAGCAGGCAGCGGAGGACCACCCCCGGGTGATGCGCGACCCCGCGCCCAACGTGCTGTTCCAGGACTTCGGCCCCAGCAGCCTCGACTTCGTGCTGCGGGTATGGGTGGACGACCTGAACCACGGTGTGTCAACCGCGTCCGACCTGCGCCGGACCATCGACCGCCTGTTCCGCGAGAACGCCATAGAAATATCCTTCCCGCAGATGGACGTGCACGTGCGCGGCATAGAGGGGCTGCCTGCCGTGGCGCCCCCCCCGCCCCCCGTTGCCCCCATTGAAAGCACCGGCGAAGGCGCGACGAAACGCCCGGTCCAGGCGGAACGCCAAGGCGCGCCCGGCGTCAAGGCCGCAACCACCGGCCCCGACGACGACGCAGCCCGCTTCGAGGCCTGACGCCTGCGGCGGCCTTGCACCACGCCTGACGCCCGCCGCGCAGTGCCTTTGGCCCACAACACCACATCCAACACAGCAAACGCGGAAAATGCCATTTTCTCAAAAATGGCATTTTCCGCGTTTGAATTTTACGTTAATTGTTAAAATAAACACCGACACAATCATCTCCATTCACGGTCTCGACCCCGCAACATCATGAAATAGCTTTAAAAGCATACGCAAACGACAACCCTGCCACGGCGGAACCATCCTTGCAACGCACCCGGCATGCCGTGCACGTTGCAAAGCCTGAAACTCAAGGCCCTCTACGCCATCAGTCAGGTCTTCGACCGGGCCCTGGACCTCGAACAGGCCCTCGAAGAGGTGCTGCGCGTGCTTTCTGAAACCCTTTCCATGAAGCGCGCCACCATCACCCTGCCCGACCGCGAGACGGGGCAGCTGGTCATCGCCGCCTCGCACGGGCTTACCCCCGAGGAACGCGGACGGGGTGTGTACCGGCTGGATGAAGGGGTGACGGGCACCATCTTCCAGTCCGCCCGCCCCTACATCGTGCGCGACGTCCGCACCGACCCCCTGTTTCTCGACCGTACCGGCGCACGCAAGGTGGAAAAGGGCAAGATATCCTTCCTCGGCGTACCCATCCTGAAACAGGGCACCCCCATCGGCGTGCTGAACGTGGACCGCCTGTTCAGCGACGAGGTGTCCACCTCGGAAGACATGGAATTCCTGGGCATCGTGGCCACCCTGGTGGCCCAGTTCCTGAGCCTGAACGAGCAGCTCAACGAGCGCGTGGCCACCCTGCGCCGCGAAAACGTCAAGCTGCGCACCCGCGTGCTGGACGAGCGGGGCGATTACATCGTGGGCCGCAGCGCGGCCATGCTGGACGTGCAGCGTCAGATAGAGCGGGTGGCCCCCACCAGGGCCACGGTGCTGCTGCTGGGCGAATCGGGCGTGGGCAAGACACTCATCGCGCGGCTGCTGCACAACCTTTCCGACCGCATGGTCCACCCCTTCGTGAAGGTGAACTGCGCCTCCATTCCGGAAACGCTGCTGGAGGCGGAACTGTTCGGCCACGAGAAGGGCGCGTTCACGGGCGCCGTCGCGGTGCGGGCGGGGCGCTTCGAGGAAGCCCACCGGGGCACCATCTTTCTGGACGAAATCGGCGAACTGCCGCCCGGCATCCAGGCCAAGCTGCTGCGGGTCATCCAGGACCGCGAGTTCGAACGTCTGGGCAGCAACCAGACCCACCGCGTGGACGTGCGCATCGTGGCCGCCACCAACCGCGACCTGGCCCTGCTTTCCGAACAGGGGCGCTTTCGCCAGGACCTGTACTATCGGCTGTGCGTGTTCCCCATCCGGGTGCCCGCCCTGCGCGAACGGCCCGACGACGTGGAGCGCCTGCTCAACCATTTTCTGGCCAAGGCCGCCCGCGACTACCGCCGGGTGATCACCCTGGCCCCCGATGCGCTGGACCTGTTGTGCCGCCACGAATGGCCGGGCAACGTGCGCGAGATGGAAAACCTCATCGAGCGGCTGGCCATCCTGTCCGAATCGGGCCAGGTCGACCGGCGCTTTCTGGAACCGCTGCTGGAACATTCCGCCACCGAAAACGCCCAGCCCGACGGAGCGCATCCCGTCCTGTCCGGCGGGCCGGGCATGACCGGTTCCGGCGGCGTCATGGGGGCATACGGCGGGGATGCCGCAGCCCACGGCCTGCATGGCGACGGGCATGCCGGGCATGCCGGATACCACGCATACCCTGCACACCACGCTCACCCCGCTCACCCCGCTCACGAAGACAGAGGCATCCACCACGACGATGCGCACCCCGCCACCCTGCGCGACATCGAACGTGCCGAAATCATCGCCGCCCTGCGCCGCAACGGCTGGGTGCAGCACCGCGCCGCCGCGGCGCTGGGCATCACCCCGCGCCAGATGGGCTACCGCATCCGCAAGATGGGGCTTTCCGGCCTGGTGGCCGGGGAACGCGCTCGCCGGGGCGACTGAAACGCGTACCATCCTCCACCGGCACGCGGGAAATTCGGGAGCCTGCCGTGCCGGTTCCGTGTATCGCCATCATGTGAAAGGGTGCCCCCCCCAGTGGCCGCCCCGCCTCAAAACGGCGTTTCCCAACCGACAAAACAGAGCACGCCGCGGCTTTGGACCAGTTCTTTGAGCCGCTGCATCGTTGCATCGGCAGGAGACGGTTGGTCCGCCATGTCGAAGGTGCGCCCCAACTGACGATGTTTTGATTCGCCAAGCCTGTGGAAAGGCAGGAGGTTCACGACGTCCAGCCCGATATCCCTGATGAAGTCGACCGTGGCCATGAGGTTCGCTTCCGAGTCGTTGCATCCGGGAACAACCGGGATGCGCGGCATGATGACGCCTTCCCAGTCCGAGCGGGCCAGCGTTTCGATGTTGTGAAGAATCAGCGCATTGCCCCGGCCCGTCAGCTTCATGTGGGTCACCGGATCCATGTGCTTGATGTCCGTGAAAACCCAATCCGCAAAGCGCAACGCATCAAGGTAGTGGGCCGTCGGCAGGCAGGAACTTGTCTCCACGCAAACGTGAATGCCGACCTCCTTGCATCGACGCATCAGGTTGTTGATGAACGGACGTTGCATGAGCGGTTCCCCCCCGCTGAATGACACCCCCCCGTTTTTTCCCCAGAATTGCCTGTCGCGCTGCAAGATGCGCAACACCTCCTCTGTGGTGTAGTACTTCCCACTCTTCACCATTGCCTCGTTGAGGCAGGCGTCCACGCACTCATGGGTCTGGCATGCGTCGCACGCCTCCCTGTCATGCACGAGCTGGTCGCCGACAACCCTGGCTGCGCCGGATGGACAGGCCGCCAGACAGTCGCCGCAGCCCTTGCACTTGCCTTGCCGGTACATCATGACAGGGTGGGTAAAGAGCCCTTCGGGATTGCTGCACCATATGCAACGCAAGGGGCAACCGTTCAGGAACACCGTGGTGCGCGTGCCCGGGCCATCATGCACGGAGTGCCCCTGTATATCGAAGATCAGCCCCGTGTCCGCATCAACACATCGATCTGCAAGCATGGTTATCCTCTGGTTCGGCCGGCCATCACGAGGAAGGCGAAACGCGGCTCCGCCACCTTGATTCCGGTTGTCCCGGCCTTGTTGTGCGTGTCCGCAAAACGTCTTGCGCCGTCCGGGCGGACCACACCGGGGTGCCCTCCCGGACGGCGCGACCATCTCTGCGGGGTGCGTGGCTAGACCGTCGCGGCTTCCTCGGCCGGAACGCCCTCCTCCCGCTTCTTCAGGGACAAGGGCAGGCTGGCGCCGAAACAGGACGAGACCAAGAAGGCTCCCAGGGCGAAGACGATGGAATAGACGTAACTCCCGGTCGCATCCTTCATGTAGCCGCCGACCAGCGGGCCGATGAACGGCCCGCTGCCCATGACGATCATGGTGCCAAGACCCCATATCTTGCCAAGCGTGGCCCGACCGTAGATCGCCCCCAGGTAGCCGACCACTCCTCCGGGCACGATGGCCCAGTAGATGGCGAACAGCACACAGGAAACCAGCCCCAGCCCGATCGACCGCTCTCCTTGCAGGACAAGCAGCAGGCAGGCGACTGCTCCCACCAGCGGGCCGAAGATGAGCATCTTCTTGCGGCCCGTGGGTTCGCACCGCGAACGGCGCACCACCCTGTCCGCCACGACGCCCATTATGGGCATGGAGAAAATGCCGACCACGCCGATGACGACATAGAGATACGTGGCCTTGGACAGGGTCATGCCAAGGTCGGCCGTCCAGTAACTGACGACCTGGGTCCAGATGAGGAACTCGCCGAGCATGCTCGTGAGAAAGGTCAGGATCGCCCCCCAGATGGGGTAGGTGGAGTAGGCCTGGCCCAAGCTCCAGCTCCGGGGGGCGCTTGCGCCGGGGGCGGCGGGCGTTTCGCCGAAGGGCGCGAGACCGTAGTCTTCGGGACTCTTCTTCGCCAGCAGCGCGGCCAGAAGCAGGCAGAGGAGAACCAGCAGGCCGAGTAGTTCCATGGCGCCGCGCCAGGCGTCGCCCTGGGTTCCGGCCAGGGAATTCTTGACGAACAGGCTCATGACCACCTGGGCCATGGGGGCGCCAGCAAAGGCAAAGCCCCACATGGTGGCGTAGCTCTTGCCCACGTACCACTTGCGTACGGAAACGGTGGAGGTCACCCACAGCATGCCGGTGGCCACCCCGGCCAGCACGCCGTAGGAGGCGTAGTAGGCATACAGGGTGTCCGCCTGTGCCGTGACGTAGAAACCGGCCGCGCCGAAAAGCGCCCCAACGAGATACACCAGCTTGGCGCCCCACCTGTCGAGAATGAACCCCGAAAAAAATGCGGCGACGGCATAGCACATCATCATGAAGGAATACCCCAGGGTCACTTCCGCCTGGGACCAGCCCATGTCTGCGCTCATGGGCACCTTGAGGATGGAGAACGTGGCCCGGTAGCCGAAAAGACAAAACACGGCCAGCCAGGATGCGGCCACCACCGACCAGCCATACAGCCGTTTGTTCTTTTCCATGATTCACTCCTGGTAACGCCGATGAAACCCGGCGCGCCCGGCCGGGAGTGACTCCCGACCGGGCGCTTCAGGATCAGTCGGCGTAGGATTCGCAGGTCACTGCGATCATGTCGCCGTAGGCCATGAACTTGGGGTCCATGGCGCTGGCGCCGCAGACGCCGATGTTGGCAGCCTCTTCCATGTAGTTCTTGCAGAACTTGCACTTGGGCAGCCTGGTGTACCCGGCGGGCGCATCGGTATCGGCCTGAACAAGCTTGCCGGTCAGGCGGTCGAGGCCCTTGTCCGCATCCACAGGAATGAATTCGCGGGTGTCGCGATAGGTGAACGTCATGGCTATATCCCCTCGTATTCGGTTCTGGCGATGAGTTCGTCCTGAACGGACTTGCCGATTTCCACCCAGTACTGGGTGAACCCGGCCACGCGTACCATCAGGTCGCGAAACTCCTCGGGCCGTGCCTGGGCTTCACGCAGCATCTTGGTATCCACGACGTTGTACTGGACGTGGAATCCGCCCTTGCGCATGTAGGCCCTGGTCAGGTCGAGAAGCTTCCGCCCGCCTTCGTGCCCACGAATGGCGCTGGGGTGGATCTTGATGTTGAGCTGCGAGTTCTGGGAGTTGGAGTGATCCCACACGGTGGCCGAATTCATGAGGGCGAAGGGACCGTTGCGGTCCGTGCCGGGATAGGCGGACAGGGAGGCGTCGGCAAAGGTGGTGCCGCTCAGGCGTCCGTCCGGCGTGGCCCGGCAGGCAGAGCCCATGGCTCCGTGGGTGGAGACGGATATCTGGCAGGGATACATGGGGTGCGCGTAGAGGGACGTGTAGTTCTTGCAATCCTCGCAGAAGTACTCTTCCCATTCACGCAGGATGTCGTCGGCGTACGGGTCGTCGTTGCCGTACTTGGGTGCCTGGAGCAGCCTGAAGTGGAGCTTGTCCCACTTGCGGTCGTCACTGTCGCGCTTCTGCTGGTCGGCGATGGAGAACGAGTTGATCTCGTGCGCATCCTTGAAGCCGAAGTTGTCGACGATGGCGGCCTTGACCTCGTCCAGGGTGGCCTGCCTGTCGTCGTAGACAACCTTCTTCAGCGCCGCCAACGAGTTGACCATGGTGATCGTGCCGGCGGACTCCACATTGAACGTTGCATTGTACCGGTAGCCAAGCTCGTTGATGAGGTGCCCCCTGCTCAGGCAGTCCGGCTTCAGCAGCGAGTTGAGGACGGCCATGTTGTTCTTGCGCCAGACATCGTGCTGGATGTTGTTCGCCTTTTCCACGGCGCGACACATGATTTCCCAGTAGCTCTTGAATGCCGCCCACAGATCCTCGTAGGTCGCGAGGGGGCTGTCGTGCGGCGGAACCACCTGCTCCATGGTTCGCTGATCCTGCCCGTTGAAAATCGTCAGCTCCAGTATCTTGGGCAGGGACATGAAGTGGATGCCGACGCTGGTAGGCTGCCCCGCGCCGCCGGGGATCAGGTATTCCTTCCCGTTCAGGTGCAGCGGCAACCAGCAACACGGTGAGGACTCCAGGCAGCCGCCGATGGCCCAGGCCGTGGCTTCCTGAGGCGTCATGCCTTCGTGGGCGTACTGGGACATCATGAACTTGATGCCGATTTCGTTATTCATGAAGGCTGGATAGCCGGCGCCGGTCTTGATGACCTTGGAGGCGAGCAGCAGGAAATCCTCGGGCAGCTTCTCGTCATAGAGCAGCGCGATGGTGGACTGGGGCATGGGGTTGTTCATGCCCGCCTGCAGGATCAGGTATTCAAGCCGGTTGGCTGCGGACTGCCCCTTGGCGTCAAGTCCGCCCACGGACACAGTGTTGAACGTGTTGCCGGAAAGCACCCCGCCGACCACGCCGCAGGAGGCGAAGCAGTCGATGGAGGTCTTCACCACCCGGTCGAGTTCCAGCAGTTCCAGCACCTCATCCTCTGTGATGCGGCCAGCGGCGATGTCCTGCTCGAAGTAGGGGTACAGAACCTGCCCGATCCGGCCGGGGGACATGCCGGAGATGGCGTCTTCGTTGAGCACGCCGAGGTGGATGGTTTCGATCATCTGGAAGGCTTCGTAGAAGGTGCGGGGCGGATTGTGCGCGATCCACTCCAGGCACTGCGCGATGTCGCCGTATTCCTTCCGCTGGGCGGCGTCCCTTTCGATCGCTTCCAGTCGGCGGGCTTCCTTGGCATAGTTCGTGATCCACGCCTGGATTCCCTCGATGACAAGAACGACGGCTTCATAATTGTATAGCCTGTTCATGCCGACCATACCGTCGCCATCCGCATTGCCCGCGACACTGGCAATGCGTTCTCTCGCCATCTCTATCAGGCCGTCGAAACCATACTCCAAGGGATAGTAGTAGTTGATGACCTCGCGCCCCTGGGGCAGTGTATATCCAGAATCGAACATGCATACGATGTTCCGCATGCACTTTTCCTTGGTGTCGTAATCGGGACACATCTGCTCGTACCTGTGCCCAATGTCGTCAACCGACTTTCCTACCCACATCTTGGACAGCTTGAGCAGGGCGGGGATCTCCTCCTGGCGCATGCCGAACTTGCCGGCAATCGACACGATCCGGTTGAAGCTGCGCACCACGTTGCCGCCACCCAGGCCGAACTTGGAATGTTCGTCGGCCGAGGTGGAGCCGCGCTTGAGGGCGTCCTGAAAGAGTTCATCCTCCTTGGCCACATAGAAGCCTTCGGACAGCCAAGGCATGGGAAATGACCCGCGGAAGTAGTGGGCCTTGTGCATCACCAGCTTCTCGCCCGGGTAGATCACCGGCGTCAGGTGGGAAAAGGCCGCCTTGAGCGCCCTCGCCCTGCGCACCACCGGGATCTCCGAATCGTGGGCCATGTATTCCCGCGTGTACCAGTAGGGGAACTCATTGTTGGCCGACGACAGGGTCTGCAGGAAAAGCTCCTTCAGCCTTGCGGACCTGGGATGCGGCTCGGGCTTCACCTCGCGGTCCATCACCACTTCGGGAGCATGTCCGCCCGCCTCGAAGTCCATGGCGATACCGGCGTCTGCCAGCACCTGCTTGAATGTTCTGTTTCTGGTCATGGGCTCCTCCATTAAGGGTTGTCACCGTAGTCACGTCATTTCAGTACATTTCTTGCAATTACAGAAAGCGTACCAACAAAAGCGCATGTGCATGAAAATATTGTAACACCTTAAAATAAAACTATTATTTCGAAAGAACCGGATGGCGCGGCAGACCGTGATGTAATGCACCGTGACAGGACGCACCGCTGCCCCGAAGCGGGCACGCAAGGGAGTATCTGGGGGAGGACAAACGAAAAAACAGGTAAACAAGATGGTTGCAGCCGGATGGCCGCCACCAGGCAACACGGAAGACAGGGGTGACAGAGGGGGGAAGCAGTTGTCACAGGGTGTGACAGGGGGGAGGGGGGCGCAGATCAATCAGGAACGGTACATCGAGAGGAGCATGGGCATGAATTGCGATAGCGAGGAAAACGCCCGCCACACTCCCGGCGCCGGCAAGGCCGAAGCCTTTCCCAAAATCCGCGCATTCAAGAAACTGAATCTGAGCGGCAAGGATCTGTTCGCCTCATGGCTGGCAGCGTCGAACATCCGCATCCGTCCGAAGGGCGACAGCACCGACCATGAACGGATCTCTGGACTGTTCACCCACGGAAATGGTTTCGTGGAGTTTCTCAAGACCATCATCGACTACTGCGCATGCGGCCTGCAAGTGGTCAACAAACAAGGGGTTATCATATACATTAACGAAAGTTTCATGGACGTGCACGGCGTATCCGAACAGGACGTCATCGGCAAGCACGTCACCGACATCGTGGATAATACCCGCATGCATGTGGTGGCTCAGACCGGCGTTCCCGAGCACGACTGCTACCAAGATATCCGGGGCATTCCCTACGTTGTCTCCCGCATTCCCATCTTTGAGGAAGGCGAGTGCATCGGCGCTGTGGGCATAATCCGGTTCCGCGGACTCGAAGAAGTGCAAAAGCTCACCGGCTACATCAAGCGCTTGCAGAAGCAAATCCACGACATCCGCAACGGAAAGAGCCTATCCCGCGACACCGAATACAATTTCGATAACATCCGAGGCACATCGGAAGCCATGCAACAGGCCAAGGCCACCGCCATGCAGGCGGCTTCAACCGACGCCACCGTGCTGCTGCGCGGCGAAACCGGCGTGGGAAAGGAGGTATTCGCCCAAAGCATCCACAACTACAGTCGCAGGCGCGACGCTCCGTTCATCCGGATCAACTGTAGCGCCATTCAGGAGACGCTCGTGGAGTCGGAACTCTTCGGGTACGACGAAGGCGCGTTCACGGGCGCACGCCGGGGTGGTCACAAGGGACGGTTCGAGCAGGCCGACAACGGCACCATCTTTCTTGACGAAATCGGGGATATGCCGCTGAACGCCCAGGCCAAGCTTCTCCGGGTGATCCAGGAAGGCGAAGTGGACCGGCTCGGCAGCGAGAAGCGCAGCCGGGTGGATGTGCGCATCATCGCCGCAACCAACTGCAACCTCGAAGACAAGGTGCGTGACGGCAGCTTTCGGGAAGACCTATTCTACCGTCTGAACGTCATCCCCATCATCATCCCTGCCCTGCGCCACATCCCCGAAGACATCCCCTGGCTGGCCAAGAGCGTGTGGGCAAAACTCGCGCGCCGCCACGGCATCCATCAGAAGCGGCTGTCCCACGCGGCTGTGGCGGCCATGCAGGCGCTGCCATGGAAGGGCAACGTGCGGGAAATGCAGAACGTGCTCGAACGTCTCATGATCATGTGCAAAGGCGAGGTGGTCGGCGAGGAAGAATTGCGGAGGATGTTGCTGCGGGACGGCGTCTGCTGCGATTTGATGGACATCGATGGCGGGGCCGACGGCATGACCCTGTCCAGGCTGGTGGAGCGAACCGAACGGGGCGCGCTCAATTACGCCTTGGCCGTGGCCGATGGAAACCGCTCGGCCGCGGCCAAGCTGCTTGGCATCTCGCGACCGCTTTTCTACAAAAAGCTGGCCCAGTACAATCTGACCCAGGAACCGGCGGCACGCCGGACACCGACCAGCCGGGAATAGACTGCCGGTACCGGCGGAATCCTCCGGTCACATGCGAAAGGGCAGCCCCATGGGGCTGCCCTTTCACATGCATGATTCCGTACGAAAGTCCGGAACAGCCGGGCCTATGGCCCGCCGCCGACAGTGCCGCCGGATTCCTGCGCCGTTCCATTCCCGGGCCCGGTTTCCGCAGCATCACCGTCCGCATTCCCGCTCGCGTTCGCACCCGTATGCGCAGCCTGCTCCGCCGCGCATTTGCCCGCCTCGTGCAGATAGTACTGCGAGGGAAAGCGCCCGTCGGTCTGGGGCACTTGCAGGCCCAGCCGGGCCTCGTGGTTGATCAGGATGGGGCCGGTAAGGTTCAGCGCCGTCTTTTCGGGCCGCCCCGGCGGAATGGACACGGTGACCAGCACCGCCACCTGCCGGATGGTGCGCAGCCGCAACAGTTTCTGCTCCGCATCGCCGATGCGGATGGGGTAGTCCTCGATGAAGCTGTACGGGTCACCCACCAGCAAGCCCAGACGCGGGTCGTCCATGCTTTGCAGGATCAGGAAGGGCGCGCCCTCGCGCAGTTGCAGCAGCGTGAACTCGTGCTTGTCCTCGAAGCCCATGAGGCCCCGGGGAAAATACAGCACCTTGTCCAGCGCCACATTCTGGCGGCCAAGCCGGGTCTGGATCACTCTTTCGTTCTGTCGTGCCATATCTGTGTCGCCGCGAGCAGGTCAGCGTTGCTGGTTTCGAGCGCCATGCGGTTTTCCTCCATGACGCGCCGGTAGACTTCCTCTCGGTACACGACCATGTCGCCGGGTACGTCGAGCCCGATCTTGACCTGCTTTCCCTGCATGCCAAGGATGGTGATGCGAATGTTGTCGCCAAGGTACAGGCTTTCGCCCGGCCGGCGTGTAAGTATGAGCATGTGGCCCGGCCCTTACAGGAAGTTCGTGAGATTCATCTGCATGATCATGGAGGACGACTTGAGCACGCTGTTGTAGGTCAACTGCTGCTGCGCGAGTTTCGTCATCAGCTTGGCCACGTCCACGTCCTCTATGCTGCTCATGCGCATGGTCTGGTCGTCTTCCTGCGACTCCAGGATGCCCTGCACCACGTCGAGCCGGTTTTCCTTGCCGCCCACGCGCGCCGCCGCCGTCAGGATGACCTTGGAGGCGGTGCCCAACTCGTCCAGCGCCTTCTGGATGCCGGTCTGGCTGTTGGTTTCGGTGAAGGCGATCAGCCTGCCCACCACCTCGAACATGTTGCGCCCGTCCCCGCCGTACACCGCCGTGGGGCTGGCCTGCCCCGGCGCCTGGTACATGCCGCCGAAGATGTCCTTGCCCACGTTGTTCACCGACATGTATTCGCCGGGCGAAATCTCGTACTCCAGTGCGGCGCGGTGCGGCCGGATGACGAACTGGTCGCCCGCCGCCAGCGCGTTGCCCCCGTTGGAGGCCAGCGTCAGGAAGCCGCCGGGCACCAGCAGCGACACGGGCCCGCCCGTGCCGGAAGCGGTGGCGGGTACCCAGCTGGAGCCGCCGTCCATGCTGTACGAATAGCTGATGGATCCGGACAGCGTGCCCGACTGGTCGATGCGCACCATGACATCGCGCGAGAACGAACCATCGGCCGTGGCCGCGATGTTGGCGGCGCCGTATCTCTCGGCCGTGAGGCCGGAAGAGTTCATGTCGTCGCCCTTGTAGATGGCTGTCGGCCGAATGTACAGCCAGGTGCCGTTGCCCGTCTCGTGCCCGTTGGCGGTATCCACGGCGGTCACCGTGGCCCCCGGCGACATGGTCAGGCGCGCCCCGCCCAGCATCACCGGCGCGGCGTTGGAGGCCAGGGTGCCGGTCTTCCAGGTGGTGCCGCCGTCCTCGGAATAGCGGTAGTCCAGCGCGTCGGTGCCGATGGTGCCGCTTTCCAGAAACTGGAACACCATGGTGTTGCTGGCCCCGCCCTCCACCGTGAACGAGGTGTTCGACAATGCCGGATCGTTGGCGGTGACGGCAAGCCCGGCAACGTAGGCGGCGTCCTCGATCTTGTGCCCGGCGAAGATGTGGCGGCCTTCGTTCTCGGTATTGGCAAGGTTGATGAGCTGCCCGTACAGCTCGCGCATTTCGTAGCTGATTTCCTTGCGGTTCTCAGGACTTACCGTACCGGTGGCCGCCTGTTCGGCCAACGCCTTGATGCGGGTGAGCACCGTGCTTACCTGGGTCAGCGTCTTGTCCGCGAGGCTCAGCCAGCTTTCGGCCTGGCCCACGTTCTTCTGGTACTGCTCGTTGGTGGCCAGCGAGGCGCGGTAGTTCAGGATGCGGGCCATGCCCACGGGATCGTCCGACGGGCGGTTGACCTGCTTCTGGCTGGACGCCTGCATGTTCGATTCCATGAGGTTCGACAGCGCATAGTTCATGTTCGAGATGTAATTGTCGAACATGGTCCGCTGCGTAACGCGTCCTGCCATGGGAGACTCCTTCCATCGCTACTGCTTGAGGCCCAGCAGCGTCTGCATCATCTGGTCCGCCGTGGTCACCAGCTTGGCCGCCGCCTTGTAGGCGTGCTGGAACTTGACGAGACTGGCCATCTCTTCGTCCAGGTTCACCCCGGACGATGCGCTCTGGCGCTCGTCCAGGTCCTTGGCCAGGGTTGCGGTATAGGCCGCGTTGAACTTGGTGGAGGCGGTATCCGCGCCCACGGTGGCCACGATGGCGCTGTAGTATTCCGACAGGGTCTGCGAGCTGGCCCGCTCGAAGGTGGTGGCGATGGTCACTTCCTTGGTGGCCAGCCCGGCGATGGCCTTGGCGGTGTCGTTGTCGCCCGCGTTGGCCTCGTTGCCGCCGTTGACCTTGCCGGCATTGATGAAATTGGTGTCGCTGCGCACGTCTGGCCGCACGGCGATGGTGGAGGCATCCGACCCCTGGAAATAGGTGTTCAGCCCAAGGCCCGCCAGCAGCCCCGCCGAATCCGCCCCCACGCCGAACTTGTAGCCGCTGTTGCTGCGCACCACGAGCTTGTTGTCCACGATGTCGGCGTTGATATAGGTGCCGAAGGTGTTGTTCAGCGCATCGCGCACGTCGTTCAGCGAATGCACCGTGGGGTCGAAGTTCTGGATGCCCGGCGTGGCGGTGTCGAAGTCCAGCGGGCCGGAGGCGTTGGAAAGGTAGGCGCCGCTGTTGGCGTCGTACACGTACATGCTGAAGTTGCCCGCCTCCAGCTTGTTCAGCCAGGCAAGGCCGGAGCTGTCCGACCCCAGGGCGATGGACGGATCGGCCACGCCGTAGGTGCCGCTCATGACCGACATGTGGTCGAGCCCCGCGCCCTGGCTGTGCAGGCGGTTCACTTCCCAGATCAGCGATTCCGACAGGGCGTTCACGCGGTCCACGTAGCGGCCCACCTGCGTATCGCGAAAGATCATGAATCCGCCGATGGTCCCGCCGGTGATGCGCCGGGGATTGTCGGTGCCGTCGGCCATGGTCTGGGGCGAAATGTTCAGGGGCGAGGTGGTGGGCGTAACCCAGTACACGCCGCTCTTGGGCGTGACGGTAAAGCGGTCGCCCGCCTCCAGGTTCTGGGTGGCCCCGCTGAAATAGATGTCCAGCCCCTGCACCTTGACCTTCTGGTCTTCAGGGCGCGCGGCGAACAGCCGGTCGTTGCCGGTCTCGTCCTTCAGCCAGGTCTTGCCGCCGTCCAGCGAGACGCGGAACATGGCCGCACCCGCGCCGCTGGTCACCGCGCCGGACTGCACCACGTCGAGGGTGTATTCGTACTCGTCCGACCCCTCGAAGTGTATCTCGCCGTCGAAATTCGAACCGGGCACCAGCGACTGCTGCGACTGCGGGCCCTGATAGTCCAGCGAGAAGGCGTTCACCCCGTCCACCAGGGTGTGCCCGGCCTTGGTGACCACAGTGAACTTGCCGCTGCCGTTGTCCACCACGTCGACGTCGAGCTTCTGCGAGAGCTGGCGCACCAGCAGGTTGCGGTTGTCGATGAGCGTGTTGGCGTTGTTCTTGCCCGGATCGTCGTGCATTTCGATCTGCCGGTTCAGCTCGGCGATCTGCTTGATCAGGCTGTTGGCCTCGGTAACCTCCTGCTTCAGGTACTGGTCCATCTGCTGCTGCATGACGCGCAGGTTGGACTCGGCATTCTGGAGCAGCTTGACGAGGTTGTCGGAATGCGAAAGCAGCGCGTCGCGGCTGGCCTTGTCGTCGGGCCGCTGCGAAAGGGCCTGCCAGTCGGCGAAGAACTGCGACATGGCGGCGTTGATGCCGGGGGTGGTCGATTCGTTGAACAGGCTTTCCACGCTACGCAGCATTTCGTACTGCGAATCCCAGCGCGACTGCTGCGAGGCCTTGTCCAGATACGACTTTTCCACAAAGCCGTTGAAATAGCGGTACACCTCTGCCGCGTACGCACCAGTGCCGATCTGACCCGGAAAGCCGTCGAGGGCGGGATACTCCTCGAAGCGCACCGCCTGGCGCGAATACCCGACGGTATTCACGTTGGCAATGTTGTTGCCCGTGGTCTGGATGGCGGTCTGGTTCGCCAGCAGCGAAAGCTGCCCCATGTTGAGCAGCGAGGTGACACCGGCCATTTACAGCCTCCCGCGGATGAGCGCCGCCTCGGCGCGCGAGGTGGTCATGCCGCCCTTGCGTCCGTAGGTTTCCTGCTTGGGGGGCACGAGGCGACGGTGCAGAAAATCCAGCAGTTCCTGGCTCTGGTCCAGCAGGGCCAGGGCCAGGTCCGCGTTCAGCGAGGCCTGGCGGGCGCAGTGCTGTTCCTGGGCGTCGATGCGCGCGATGAGGGCGCGCACTTCCTCGCCCTGCTCCTCGGGCAGCATGTCCGCGTATTCCGAAAGCCGGGTGCGCTGCATGGCCGCCTTCAGGTCCACGCGTTCGCAGGCCAGCTGGCGCATCAGCTCGTGGATGGAGAATTCCACGGCGCTCACGGCGTCGGGATCGCGCCCGCGCAGGTGGGCAAACTCTTCCTCGAGCAGCAGCGCCAGCACCTCCAGCCCCTTGGTCTGCCGGACAAGATTGCCGCGTATCTGGTCGTACATCTGGTTATCCTCCGGTGCGGGTCCGTTGTGCCGCGATACCCCCGGAAGCGAGGCTGCGCGCCGCGTATTCCGGGTTCACCGCCAGTTCGCCCTGGCGCACCTCGAAGTGAAGGTGCGGCCCGGCAACGCGGCCCGTCCCCCCTGCCTTGGCAATTTCCGTGCCCGCCCGGACCACGTCGCCCTCGCGCGCATCCAGGCTGCCGTTATGACCATAAAAACTGCGCCAGCCGCCGGGGTGTTCCAGCACCACCAGCTTGCCGTAGTCGGCCCGCTCACCGGCAAAGACCACCTTTCCGTCCCATGCCGCGCGCACCGGATCGCCCTCGTTCACGGCAATGTCCACGCCCGGATGCCAGGCCCGCTCGCCGGTGATGGGGTCGTTGCGCCAGCCGAAGCCCGAGGCGATGCGCCCCTCATGCGGCCAGACCATGGAACCCGGCGTGCCCGAGGCCACCGCGGGGCCGCCCGTTGGGGAGGCCTTGGAAACGGGAGTGGCCGGGGTGGCTGACGATGCGGCGCCCGGAGATGTGGCGCCGGATGCCGGGGAAGTTGCGCCGACGGCCCCGTCGCCGGATAC
>NZ_VSMK01000307.1 GCF_011682075.1 Nitratidesulfovibrio liaohensis | reverse complement strand
TGCGCCGCTTTACTCAGGCCGAAGCCCTTTCACGCACGACTTGCATGTGTTAGGCACGCCGCCAGCGTTCAATCTGAGCCAGAATCAAACTCTCCAGTTGAAAAACTGAAGTCGCACGAACGCCTCGCAATTGAGGCACCCGCACGATTGATTACTATCGTAAAGGCTGATTCCTTCCCGACTCGCTATTTACTTGTCAAAGAACCGCAGTCACTTGGACCGCCGGAGCCATCGCTCCGCCGTGCCGTCGACCTTGTCGCAGCGCGGACGGCCCTTTTGCCGCATCCCGCATCTGCTGTCAACACCCTTTTTCACTTTTTTTTCGTGGCCGGTCGATTTTGCCAGTGTGGCGCATCGTCCGGCAGGGCTTGCAAGGTTGAAAGAGCACTCCGCTCGGAAAACCGAATGGCGGCGCGTTGTTCGCGCGCTGCCGCCGGTCGTCGTTGCGGAAGCGGGTATCTATGCGTATCGCCCGCCAAGGTCAACAACCTTTTTTCAGGCTTTGCGCATTTTTCACACAACATGATGAATTTACAGCGATAAAAACTTGAGCCAGGTAGCCGGGCAAGCCATGCGTCCGCCCGGCTACCGACAATGATGCGGGCCAAACCTACAGAGAGGGCGGGGTAACCAGCCCGGCGCTGACCATTTCCTCCACCTGGGCCACGTCCTTGTCACCCCGGCCGGACAGGTTCACCAGGATGATGGCGTCCCTGCCCAGGGCGGGGGCCAGCTTCATGGCGTGGGCCAGGGCGTGCGACGATTCCAGCGCGGGGATGATGCCTTCCGTACGGGACAGGGTGAAGAAGGCGTCCAGGGCCTCGGCGTCGGTCACGCTGGCATACTCGGCGCGGCCAATGTCCTTGAGGTGGCTGTGTTCCGGCCCCACGCCGGGGTAGTCCAGCCCGGCGGATATGGAATACACGGCGGCGGGTTCGCCCGCCTCGTCCTTCAGCATGTAGGAATGGAACCCGTGCATGACCCCCGGCGTGCCCATGCACAGGGTGGCGGCGTGGTCACCGTAGGTCAGGCCGCGCCCGGCAGGCTCCACGCCGATGAGCCGCACGCCTGCATCCGGGATGAATTCCGCGAACAGGCCGATGGCGTTGGAGCCGCCCCCCACGCAGGCCACTGCGCAGTCGGGCAGGCGGCCTTCCGCCTCCAGCATCTGGGCGCGCGCCTCGCGCCCGATCACCGACTGGAAGTGCCGCACGATGCGCGGGTACGGGTGCGGCCCCACGGCGGAACCCAGCAGGTAGAAGGTGTTCTCGGCATCGCCCAGCCAGGCGGCCAGGGCCTCGTCCACGGCTTCCTTCAGGGTGCGCTGGCCGCTCATGGCGGGTACCACTTCCGCACCCATCATGCGCATGCGGAACACGTTCAGCTTCTGGCGCTCCATGTCTTCCGCGCCCATGTGGATGGTGCACTGCATGCCCATGAGCGCGGCGGTGGCGGCAGTGGCCACGCCGTGCTGGCCCGCGCCCGTCTCCGCGATGACCTTCTTCTTGCCCATGCGTTTGGCCAGCAATATCTGGCCGATGGTGTTGTTCACCTTGTGCGCGCCAAGGTGGTTCAGGTCTTCGCGCTTGAGGTAGATCTTTGCCCCGCCAAGGCGCGCGGTAAGGTTGGCGCACAGAAACAGCGGCGTCTGGCGACCGGAATAGCGGGTCAGGTAGTATTCCAGCTCGGCCAGGAAGTCCGGGTCGGCGTGGTAGCGTTCGAAGGTGGCGGCCAGTTCGTCGAGCACGGGCTTGATGTGCTCCGGCACGTACTGCCCGCCGTAGGGGCCGAACAAACCATCAGCGGCGGGTGGCGCGGGGGGCGTGGACAGGCTGGCAGCGCGTGCGGCGGCGGCGCAGGCGCAGCCGCCATCGGTGGGCAGGGTGGCGCCGTAGGTGACACCGGCGGGGAACATGCGGGGAATGGTGGACATGGTCGAAGCTCCTCGTGCTGTTGCAGCAGGACTCCGGCCTTGATGCGGCGGCCAATACGCGGGGTTCGGCGGCGCGCCCGGAGTTCCGGCCGCGTGGTTTTTCAGCGGGTGCCGCGCCCGGTGGCGACGGCGTGCGCGAACCTCCACGGCCCTGTGGTCAGGGCCGCCACCATTGGTGGACCAGGCGCGCGCAACGGCGCGGCCCCGCAGACCGCGGGAACGCGGACGGCAGCAGGTCCGGTGATATGGAGAGTGCGGTGTGCATGGATTGCTCATGCCGCGAATCGGGTCGGCTGTCAAGAATTGTATACAGTATGCGAAAGGTGGAAATCGTGTCGCCGAAACAGGACAATCCGGCGGCAAAACGGGCCATTCCGGCTGCTTGCCGCCGCCGGGCCTCGCCTGCCAGGGGCGGGGGTGCTATCCATATATGGGCGCGCCGGGCGTGGCGCGGCCCGTTCGGGGCGGTCCGTCCATGGGATTCGTCTGGGCGGCCCGCCTGGCCCGCCTGGCCCTTACGCCCCGTCCGCACAGTCATCCCAACCGTAACCCGACAACTTCATGGAGCCGCCATGTCGTCCGCAGCCCCAGACAACCCCGCCGCAGCCCCGACTGCATCCATCACGGCACTCGTCCTCGTGGACATCCAGCGCGACTACTTTCCCGGCGGGCGCATGGCCTTGCCCGATGCCGACAACGCTGGCCGCCGCGCCGCGGAGGTGCTGGCCCGCTGCCGCGCGACGTCCATGCCGATCATCCATATCCGCCATGAAAGCATCCGCCCCGGCTCCACCTTTTTCCTGCCCGGCACGGAAGGGGCGGATATCCACCCGCTGGTGGCCCCGCTGCCCGGAGAGGCCGTGCTGACCAAGCACTTTCCCAACTCGTTCCGGGGCACGGAACTGCTGGACCGCCTGCGCGCAATCGGCGTCACCGACCTTATCGTGGTGGGCATGATGACCCACATGTGCATCGATACCACCGTACGCGCGGCCTTCGACCTGGGCTTCCGCTGCCGGGTCGCGGGCGACGCCACGGCTTCCCCCGCGTTGGCGTACGGCGGCACGCAGGTGGATGCGGACACGGTGCGCGCCGCCTTCCTGGCCGCCCTGAACGGGGTGTTTGCCGACGTGACTACAGCGGCGGATCTGGCGGTGTAGCCGGGGAGTAGCCGCCGGATGGGCTGGTGGCGCAGCGGCGCGCGCCGGGGAACTGGCGGGGTGACCTGCTGGGGTGAGGAAAGCAGGAAGCGCCTTTCGTGCCGTGTCACAGCGGCGTGTGCGGGCCGCGAATGCGCCGGGGAATTCCGCCCCCCCCGCCGCTGCCCCACCCATCCATCCGCCGAACCCTTGCCGAGTCGCCTCCGGGACGGTACATCCGGCGGGGAAGGTTGATCGCGGGCCACGCGCCGCCCACATGGCGGCGACAGGAATCGGCACGCCCGGCGGCCCACGCGGGC
>NZ_VSMK01000306.1 GCF_011682075.1 Nitratidesulfovibrio liaohensis | reverse complement strand
GGCCCAGCGACAGGGCCGCGTTGACCGGCCCCACGCCGGTGACCAGCAGCAGACAGTTGCGCCCGTTGACGGGCGAAGGGCAGGCCTCGCCCGGTCCGGGCAGGGCGCAGCCCACGCGGCCCCGCCCGTTGAAGCCGGTGAGCACGGCCTTCATTTCACGGGTGGTGGCGGTGGCGATGACAAGACTCATGCGTGAAGGCTGTCCATGAACGGCGCGGGTGCGCCGGGTGTGTCGTCGTTTCGTTTCCCGGGGGCAGGGCTTCCGGAAGAAGATGGTCCCCGAGCCTATCGTTTTCGCAGCAGCAGCCGCAAATGTCCCTCGGCGGTGGCGCAGGGCATGCCCACCACGTCGGCCTGCCGGATACGGGCGATGTGCCGCGCACTGCCCATCTGGTTGGGCGCGATGTCCAGCAGCAGTTGCCCGCCCGCAGGCATGGACCGCAGAAGCGAACTCGCTTCCTGCAGGCCCCGTCAGCAGTCGTCCCAGCACAGCACCACCGGCACGTCGCGCGGGGGCAGTTCGCACAGCAGGGTGCCGCGCGGAATGCCCGGCATCAGCGCGCAGGCGGGGCCGGTGCGTGAATCCTCCACCGTGCCCCTGTCATCGGCCTGTTTCCTTTCCGCCGTGCGGCGCAGGGCCGCGCGCAACGTGGCGTCGTCGGGGGCGGGGGGCAGGCGTTTGCGGCGTTGGCTGGCGAGCATGGCGTTCCTGTCCTTTGGGGCCGGTGCGCAGACCCCGTTACAACCGCCAGTAGGCGAAGAACCCGGCATTCTGCGCGGCCTGCGCATCGTGCAGTCCCTTCAGGTCCAGCAGCAGGGCACGGTCCGGCGTGGCGAACCAGCCGCGCATGGCGGACAGGGGCATTGCACGGTAGGCCTTGTGGCCCACGGCCAGGATCAGCGCATCGAGCTGCGTGAAATCGTCCAGCGAGGCAAGGTCCAGGCCGTATTCGTGCCGGGCCTCGGCGGCCTCGGCCATGGGGTCGTGCACCAGCACCGTCACCCCGTATTCGCGCAGTTCGGCCACCACGTCCACCACGCGGGTGTTGCGCAGGTCGGGTACGTCCTCCTTGAAGGTCAGCCCAAGGATGCCCACCCGTGCGCCGTCAACGCGGCAGCCCGCCTTGATCATCTGCTTGACGGCGGTTTCGGCCACATGCTTGCCCATGCCGTCGTTGATGCGGCGGCCCGCCAGGATGACCTGCGGGTGGTAGCCCAGTTCCTCTGCCTTGAAGGTGAGGTAGTACGGGTCCACCCCGATGCAGTGGCCGCCCACCAGGCCGGGCCGGAAGGGCAGGAAGTTCCACTTGGTGCCCGCCGCCTCCAGCACTTCCAGGGTGTCGATGCCCAGGCGGTCGAAGATCAGCGAAAGTTCGTTCATCAGCGCGATGTTCAGGTCGCGCTGGGTGTTCTCTATGACCTTGGCGGCCTCGGCCACCTTGATGCTGGCCGCGCGGTGCACCCCGGCGGTGACCACGCTGCCGTACAGCCCGGCCAGCAGGTCTAGGGTGGGGGCGTCGCTGCCGGAGACCACCTTCATGATGGTTTCCAGGGTGTGAACCTTGTCGCCGGGGTTGATGCGTTCCGGCGAGTAGCCCACGGTGAAGTCGCGCCCGAAGGTCAGGCCCGATTCGCGCTCAAGGATGGGCACGCAGACGTCTTCGGTGACGCCGGGGTACACGGTGGACTCGTACACCACCACGCAGCCGCGCGACATGTGGCGGCCCACGGTGGTGGAGGCCTTTTCCACGGGTGTCAGGTCTGGGTTGCGGTGGCTGTCGATGGGCGTGGGCACGGCCACGATGATCACGCTGGCGGCGGCCAGGTCTGCGCCGTCGCAGGTGAAGCGGGCGGTGGTGGCGGCCAGGTCGGCGTCGGCCACCTCGCCGGTACGGTCGTGCCCGGCGGTCAGTTCGTCCACACGGCCCCGCGAGATGTCGAAGCCGATGACGTCGAAGCGTCGGGCCAGGGCCACCGCCAGGGGCAGGCCCACATAGCCCAGGCCCACCACGGCCACGGGGGATTCACGGCGGGCGATTGCATCAAAAGTGGTCATGTCGTTCACTCTGTTGACTATCCTGTGTCCGGCCTTGGGGGCCGATTACTGCCGATGGGGGCCGGGCGCCTGCCCATTGCCTGCCCATTGCCTGCCTGTTGCCTGCCTGTTGCGTGCCGGGCGTTGCCTGGTTGGTCCTGCCGCGGATGCCCGCCCGGGCCGGGCATGCCGACGTGGCTGTCGGCGGAAAGCTGCGTTGACGTCGGGGGGTTGCCACGGGCGGTGCCCCCGTGTGAGAAGGCTTTCATGCATATCGACTGGAATACCCTGCTCTGCGCCGTGGGCCTGGCCTTCGTCATCGAAAGCATTCCGTATGTCCTGTTTGCCGAACGGATGCGCCCGGTGTTGCGGTCGCTGTCCGACCAGCCCCCGGCCATGCTGCGGGGCATGGGCATTGCGGCCATGTGCGTGGGCGTGCTGGTGGTCTGGCTGGCCCGGCGCATGCTGGTCTGAGGCGGACTGGCCTGACGCGGACTGGCCTGACGCGGACTGGCCTGGCGGCTCCGCTTGCAATCTCCACTCTCCGCGTTGCCGCGTGTGGCTAGCGCGTCTTCTTCCCCGCCTTGGCGCCGCTGGTGGCGCGTTTCTTTTTTTCCGTTCCCTGCGTGGCCGCGCCGGGCAGGGTGGCCTGCACCGTACCGGCCTTTGCCGTTTTGTCGCCCTTTGCCCGGCTGTCCGTACCAGCAGCCGTGCCCTGTACTGTCGTGCCTTGGACTGTCGTGTCCGCGATGGCGGATTCGCCAGATTCGGCAGATTCGGCAGACGGGGCGGATGCAGCGGGCGCGGCCTTGCGTGCCCTGATGGCGGGTCGTTGCTGCGTGGCCGTTGCCGTTTGCTGCGTTTCGGTCGCCGGAACCAGGGGTTTTTCGGCCACGTGCAAGCGCACGATACCCGAGGTCAGCGGCAGGTGGAACACCCGGCCAAAGCCTGCCGCCGCCATTTCCCCGGCCAGTTCGTCGGCGGTGGGAAAGGCCATGATGGTATCGGCCAGATAGCGGTAGGCGCCGGAGTCACCGGAAACGGCCTTGCCAACCATGGGCAGCACCCGGTTGAGATAGAAATTGTACAGCCCGCGCCACACCGGTGTCTTGCCGGTGCCGAATTCCAGCACGCACAGGCGCCCGCCGGGCACCAGCACCCGCAGGATTTCGGCAAAGGCCTCCGAGCGGGGCAGGATGTTGCGGATGCCGAAGGCGATGGTCACGCAGTCCACGCTGGCGTCGGCCAGGGGCAGGCGGCGCCCGTCCGCCGTGGCGGGCCAGATGGCGCGCGCCGTTTCGCCGAACAGCTTGTCCCGCCCGCGCTGCAGCATGGGGCGGCAGAAGTCCAGGGCGGGCACG
>NZ_VSMK01000305.1 GCF_011682075.1 Nitratidesulfovibrio liaohensis | reverse complement strand
GCCTGCTGGCCCCGGACGAGGCGTGGCGGCGCGTCCGGGCAGGGGCCTTGAGCATGGTGGATGTGCGCGACGCCGCGCAGTACGAGGCCGGTCACGTGCCCGGCGCGCTGTGCTTTCCCCTGCCGCCCACCTGGATGGCCCGCCTTCTGCGGCGCTGGTGGCTGCACAAGGTGTTGTGCGCCGCCCGGTGTCCTTCCGTGGCTTTCGTATGTGACGGGGCCACATCCACCCGCAGCGATTCCGCAGCCCGCGCCGCCATGGTGCAGGGCTTTGCCGTGGCCTACCGCATCGCGGGCGGCATGGATGCCTGGCACGCCGCCGGGCTTCCCGTGGAGTTCGGTCCCTGCGGGCCGTGCGCCTCGCCGGGCGATGCGGGCGGTGACGCTTCCGGCAGGGATGGGCAGGATGCCCCGCCCCGTACGACCTGTTCCGGCGGCGGCTGACGGCTGCGTTGATGGCGGTGCGGCGCGCCTGCCTTGATGCACGGTCCCGGGTCTTTTGCCGACGACGTTTTCACCGGCGGCATGGCTGCCGGTTTCATGCAGGATTTCTCATGCCACCACTCGGGAACGACGCCCCGCGCACCCCGCACCCCCCGCGTACCCTGAAACAGCGGGCATTGCTGGCCCTGCTGGCCGGGCATCCGTGGCGGCTGGCCTGCACCCGCTGCGCGTGGGCGCTGGCCGTGGCCGTGGTGGTGTACCAGTCGCTGATACCTCAGCCGGACATGCTGCTGGACGTGCCGAATATCGACAAGGTGTGGCACGCGCTGGCCTATCTGGTGCTGGCGGTGCTGGCGGCGGGGTCGCTGTGGGGCAACCCTCCGTCGCCCGTCCTGTCCCGTGTGGCGCGCCGGGCGGCGTGGTCCATGGCCCTGCTGGGCGTGGCCATGGAGTGCGCGCAGGCCTTCCTGCCCGGCAGAATGGCCTCTGCGGCAGACGTGGCCGCCAACACGGCGGGGACATGGCTGGGCGTGCTGCTGGCCGGTTTTCTGGCACGGCACCTGGCCCGCTGGCATGGTGAGCTTTACGGTGATGCAGCAGTCGGGCGGGGCGCAGCGTCCGCAGTTTCCCCAACTTCCCCAGGTTCGATTGACACCGGGATGGCCCGGATTCCGGGCGGACAGGAGCGCGGGTAGCCCGGTCGCATGACCGGTCTGCCAATACTGTCTGGCAATCCTGTCTGGCAATCCTGTCAGCCAGCACGGCCCGCCAGCCCTTGCGAATGGCTTTCGCGGTCCTCCCGCACCGGGCAGGACTGGGCGTCCACCCCGCAATGCAAACCGGCGAACGGGTTGCCCCGGCCGCCGGTGATGCGAAATGCGCCAGTTGCGCGAAATTCCCTACAGATAGTGTGGGGGCGGTCCGGTGTCCTCGCCGCCGTCGTCTTCCATGGCCCTGGTCAGCAGGCGCAGCCGTTCGCGCGTGGCCTCCAGCAGTCGTTCCGCCTCGTCCAGTTGGGCCTGCTGGCGCACCAGCGCGTCGTTCAGCTCGCGCAGGGTCTGTTCCTGAAAATAGACGGTCTCTTCCAGCCGGGTCAGGCGGTCTTCCAGTTCCTTGGTCATGGCGTGTGTCCGTGATGTTGCGTTGGGTGGTCCATGCCCTGCGGGCACGGTCTTGCCGTGAATGGGGCCGGGCGATGGGATGGCGTCAGGCCGGGCAGCCAGACCGGAATGTCACTCGGATACGCGGGGCGCAGCCTCAGGCAGGGGCATCGGCCAGGCGCAGCACTGTCGCGTATTCCTGAGGGGTTACCGGCTGCACCGAAAGGCGGCTGCCCTTGCGCAAGAGCTCCATGTCCGCCAGTTCCGGCAGGGTGCGCAAGTGGGCCAGCGATACCGGCTGGGCAAAGGTGCGCACCAGCCGCACGTCCACCATGAACCAGCGCGGCTTGTCCGGCGTGGATGCCGGGTCGAAGTGGCGGTCCTCCGGATCCCACGCGGTGTGGTCTGGGTATGCCTCGCGCACGATTTCCACCACCCCCGCCACCGAGGGGTTGGTGACGCTGTGGTAGAACAGCCCAAGATCCCCCAGGCGCATCTCGCGCATGAAGTTGCGGGCCTGATAGTTGCGCACACCGTCCCAACTGGTGGTGGCGCCGGGCAGGGCGGCCAGATGGGCGATGGAGAAACAGCCGGGCTCGGTCTTGAACAGCCAGTGGCGGGGCATGGCGCCTCCTTGCGGGGGGTGTCGTGGGGATGGCGCATGACGATACCCGCGCCGCGCGCCCCCGTAAAGCCCGCGCCGTGCCGTCGGGAAGGGGGGCGCACCACGTACTTGGCGGTGGCTGCATTTTGGCGTAGGTGGTCGCTATGGGCGAAAACCCGCCGGAAGTCTCCCGGAGGTTCCATGAAGGAGCGCAGGCCACCCCACCGCAAGGTGCTTCCCTTCCGCCGCACCCGCCGTGGCGGCGGAACCGGCGGCGATGCGCCGTACGGTACCCCGCGCCCGTTCGCCTCGTCTGGCCTGCCGGGTCTGTCTGGCGGCTTTGTGGCACCGGATGACGCTACCAGCCCTGCCAGTTCTATCGGCCTTGCCAGTTCCGACAATTCCGTCGGTCCCGCCAGTCTCGTTGGTCCCGATGGTTCAGCCGGGCAGGGCGGCTCTCGCCCCCCGCGTGACGGCAGCCCCCCGGGACTGGTGGTGGTGCCCAGCCGAGGGGACCGCAGCCGCACCCCGCGGTCGCTGGGTGCCGTGGCCCCGTCCAGGTCACCCTTCCAGTGCATGGATGAGCTTGCGGGGCTGGGAGGGGTTCTGGGTGCCGTGGCCCCCCCGGATGCAACCGGGGCTGCAGGCATGTCGCGCCGCCCCGGCAGACAGCTCACGTTGCGCCGTCTGCCCTTGCTCCGTCGCATCCTGCGCCGCTTCGCCGACGCCGCCGCACGACGCATCGGCACGGTGTGCGGCGTGGGGTGCGTGGTCACCCCCGACGAGACGCAACTGTGCCACATGGCCGAATGCGCCGGGCTGCTGACGCGGCCCGCCATGCATCGCTTCGGTGTGGTGCCGCTGGAGGGCATGGCCGCGCTGCTGTTCGACCATTCCCTGCGCGATGCGCTTGTCTGGCTGGGGCTGGGCGTGGACCCGCGCGCGATTGCGGGAGGTCCGGCAGGCGGTCCTGCGACCGGCCTGGCAAATGGCCCGGCAGGCCACCGGTCCGGCGGAACCCCCGTTCCTGCGCTGCCGGATTCGGGTGGACGCAACGGCTGGCTGCCCGGCCATGCGGAGTCCGGGCTGTGCGTGCACCTTGGCCTCCAGTTGCAACTGGACCTGGAATGGGCCTTCCTTCCCTATTTCGAAATCGAGACTTCCGGCTGCGATGCGCCCCCCGGCGAACCGGGCGGCCAGCCCGCCCACGCCCGCGAGGCCCTGCGCCCCGACTGGACGGCCCTTGGCGAG
>NZ_VSMK01000304.1 GCF_011682075.1 Nitratidesulfovibrio liaohensis | reverse complement strand
GCCTGCCCCGTGTCGCGCTGGCCCTGTGCTGCTGCCTTGCCGGGCTGGGCGTGGCCTATCTGGCGGGCGCGGCCCGGCTGATGCAGGTGCTGGACATCGACGTGGCGCGCGCCGTGGCCGTGGGCGTGCTGCCCTTTCTGCCCGGCGACGTGGTCAAGGTCGTGCTGGCCGTGGCTGCATGGCGGTTTCTGGCCGTGCGAAGGCTGTTGCCCCGATGATCGTCGCCAAGGGCTTGCGCTACACCCATCCCGGCACCCCGGCGGGAACTCCGCCCGCTCTGGACGGGGTGGAATTTTCCGTGCCGCCCGGCGCGCTGCTGTGCCTGTGCGGGGTCAACGGCAGCGGCAAGTCCACCCTGCTGCAACTGCTGGCCGGGCTGTTGCGGGCGGAAGGCGGCACGCTGGACGTGGCCGGGCACCACTGCCCCGGCGCGGAAGCCGCCCTGCGCCGTCATGCCGCGCTGGTGCTGCAGGACGCGGACATGCAGATGCTGGGGGCCACGGTGGCGGAAGATCTGCTGCTTACCGCGCCGTCCCCGCATACCCCTGACGGTGTGGCCGCGCTGGCCGCCGCGCGCGAAGCGGCAGTCCGGTTCGGCCTTGCCGGTCACTGGGACAGCCCGGTGCATACCCTGTCCTACGGGCAGAAGCGCAAGCTGTGTCTGGCCGCTGCGCTGCTTGCCGCGCCGGGCCTGCTGCTGCTGGACGAACCCTTCAGCGGGCTGGACCACCCGGCGGCGCTGGAACTGCGCGACATTCTGGCCCGCAACCGGGCCGCCGGGCTGACCCAGGCGGTATCGGTGCATGAACTGGAGCCGGTGGTGGACATGGCCGACCTGGTGCTGGTGCTGGACGGGGGGCGGCAGGTGCTGTTCGGCCCGCCCGCCGCCGTGCTGGACCGGGTGCGCGCCCATGGCATCCGCCCGCCCTGTTCATGGACGGCGCGTCGCGAGATCGTTCCCTACGAATGACGGCGCGCCTCCGGGTACGCAATGCGCGGTACGCCGAGGGCCAGGCACGACCTAGCCCCGCGCGGGACGTTTCCCGCGCGGTGTTGCGTCATGTTCGGCGTTTGACCCCAGGTGCCCTTCGTCCGGCGTATTGCGTCCGGCGTAGTGCGTACGGCGCTTCGGGTCTGGCTCCGGGCGTTTGGCCCCGGGGCCGTCACCGGGAGGGATGCCTTGGCGCCGTTGTCGACAGGGGAATCCTCCCCGGCGACTAGCCGTGCTCGTGGTCGTGGGCGTCGCCGCCGTCGTGGGCATGCCCCAGGTCGTGGCTGTGCGCCTCGTGGGTGTGGACGTGCTCGTGTTCGTGCCCGTCGTGCCCGTGATCGTGCCCAGCGGCGCCGTGACCATGTTCGTGTCCGTGCCCATGGGTATGGACGTGACGGTGCTCGTGGGCGTGGGTGGTACCGTCGGCATGGGTGTGTTCATGCACGTGGGCATGCTCGTGGGCGTGTTCGTGGTCGTGCCGATGTTCACCGCCCTTGCCGTGGGCGTGCGCGTGGCGGTGTTCGCGCGGTTCGCTGCCGGTGCCGCAATTGCAGGTCTTGCACATGGTGCGCCTCCTCATGAATGGGCGTTGGGCTGGCTGGGACGGGGTGCTTACCCGCCATGCAAACCTCCGGCGGAGCGGTTTGATCCCGCCCAGCCGGATGCTGCTGTGCATACTGTCATGCCTGTTTGCAGTCGCGTCAAGATGCAGCAATGCGGGGGGCAACGCCAGCATTGCCGCGGCGCGGTGCGCCTACCTGCTGCGCCCGGTGCCCAGGGCCACGCCCACCATGACAACACCAGCGGCCAGCATCTGGGTGGCGTTCAGGGTTTCGCCCAGCCACAGCCAGCCGAACCCCACGGCGGCCACGGGCACCAGGTTGATGAACGCCCCCACGCTGCTGGCGGGCAGGTGGCTGGTGGCCCAATTGAACAGGCCGAAGGCGCCCAGCGACGAACCCGCGCCCAGATAGATTACCGCCAGCAGCACGTCGGCGGGCCACTGCCCGGCACTGGCCAGCACCGCGTACGCCCCCGGCGCGAAGAACAGCGCCCCGGCCAGGGTCTGCAATGCCGTGAGGGTCCACGGATTCCAGCGAAAGCCGCCGTGCCCCCCATGCTCCCCATGTGCGGACAGCCTGCGCACCAGCACCATGTTGCCCGCTGCGCAGACCATGGCCAGAAGTTCCAGAATGTTGCCCAGCAGCGGGTCGGGCGCGGATTCGGTGCCTGCGCCGCCGGACAGGGTCAGCCAGGCCACCCCCGTGCACGAGAACGCCACCCCCAGCCACAGCCGGGGCGAAGGCCGTTCGCCCAGAAACAGCCATGCCCCCGCGCCCACCAGCAACGGCACAGAGGCGGAGATGACCCCGGCCTGCGAGGCAGAGGTGAGTTGCATGGCATTGGATTCACACAAAAAATACAGGCAGGGCTGCAACAGGACCGTGGGCAGAAGCAGCAGCTTGTGCCGCCGGGGCACGCCGCTCCAGAAGCCGCGCCGCACCAGCATGCCGGACGGAGCCACGGCCACGGTGCGGGAAGGGAACAGCCGGGCGGTGAAGGGCGCCAGCAGCGCCATGGCCACCATCATGCGCGACCACATCAGCGGCATGGGGCCAAGGGCCTGCACGGCCACTTTCATGGCCGGAAAGGACAGGCCCCACAGGGTCACCGCGCCCAGGGCCGCCAGGGCGGGCAGCAGCAGCGAGGCCCGGGCGGGGGCATGGCCGGAAAGGTCGGGGGCGTGATCGGAAGGGGGCACGGTGTCGGCGGGGTCTGTTATGGCGGCGGCATCGGGCGCACAGGGTGCGGAATCGGACATGGAAGGCGTCTCCGTGGTTATGGTGTGCGCCGGATGTATCGCGTTGCAAGGTTGTGCGTCTTGCACGGAGTTTTTGCACGAAATTGCGGTTGTGGTGGACGGTAGGGCTGGCGGGGATGGGGACCGCATGCCGTCCTGCGGCGGGAGTGGATGCGGATGGCGGGGACGGATGAAAGGGAGCGCCCGGTACGCGCGCAGTCCGGATCGTTCGCGCCGGATGGACGGTGGCGTTGGGGACCGGGGCGCCTCAGCGCGACAGATACTGCCCCGGCGTGGCCCCCACGTAGCGGCGGAAGGTGTTGGCGAAGTGGCTCTGGTCCACGAAGCCGGTTTCCTGCGCGGCGTCGGCCATGGCCCAGCCCCGGCGCAGCAGCAGCTTTGCCCGGTCCACGCGCAGTTGGGTGTGGTAGGCGTGCGGGGTCATGCCCGTGGCATCGCGGAACACCCGCAGCATGTGGAACCGGCTAAGGCCCGTGGCCTCGGCCAGGTCTTCCAGCGAGACCTTGTGCGCCAGCCGTTCGGCAAGGTAGGCGCGCACCCGGCGCACGGCGGCGTTGCCGTCGCGGGCGGTTACGGCTTCGGGCCGCACCCCGCC
>NZ_VSMK01000303.1 GCF_011682075.1 Nitratidesulfovibrio liaohensis | reverse complement strand
GGCCTTCGCGGCCACGGGCAACCGCGCCGTCAACGCCGCCGTGGCCGATGCCTGTCGCCAGCGCAACGTGCCCTGCAACGTGGCCGACGCCCCGGATACGGGGGCGTTCATCGTGCCCGCCCACTTCGCCTGCGGCGAGCTGACGGTGGCCCTTTCCACCGGGGGGCACAGCCCGGCCCTTGCCCGGCGCATCCGCATGGACCTGCAACAGTGGTTCGGTGCGCGGTACGACGGCATCACCCTACTGCTGGGCCGCCTGCGGCCTCTCGTTCTTGCGCTTGGGCACGAGACAGGGCAGAATACGGCGCTGTTCCGCGCCCTCGTGGAATCGCCGCTCATCGACGCACTGGCCGCGCGCGACCGCGCCGGGGCCGAACGCATCCTGACCGAACTGCTGCCCGCGGAACTGCATCCGCGCATCGTGGAGTTGCTGCATGAGCTCGCTTGAGCTGCTTTCCATCGCCATCATCATGCTCTACGTGCTTGGCACGGTATGCATCGCCGTGGGCCTGCTGGCCCGGCGCGACAGGCTGAAGCGCCTTTCGCAATGGCTGACGCTGGCGGGCTTTGCCCTGCATACCGTCATGCTGGGGCTGTCCATGCAGGGGCAGACCTGGCAGATTCTGGAAAAAGCCTACTATTTCCGCATGCTCTCGTGGAGCCTGCTGCTGATCTACTTCTTTGTCTGGTGGCGCCTGCGGCTGGAATTCCTGGGGCTTACCGCCTCTCCGGTGGCGCTGGTGTTCTACGTCTCGTCGTTCATGCTGGCCGACGTGCAGAGCAAGCTGCCGCCCGCCATGTCCGGCCTGTTCTTCGGGCTGCACATCGGCACGCTGTTCCTCAGCTTCAGCCTGATGACCATGGCCTGCGGGGCCGGGTTGTTGTTCCTGTACATGGACCGCAAGCTGAAGCACAAGACGCGCCTTTCCGGCTTCGACCGCGACCTGCCCGCGCTCTCCGCCTTCGACAAGGTGAACCACCTCGCGGTGATGGCGGGTTTTCCGCTGTTCACGCTGGGCATGGTTTCCGGGTTCGTGTGGGCGCGCATAGCCTGGGGCAAGATGCTGTCGTGGGACCCCAAGGAAGTCGTCTCGCTGGTGGTGTGGTGCATGTTCGCCCTGCTGTTCCACCAACGGCTGGCGCTGGGCTGGCGGGGCCGCAAGACCGCCGTCATGGCCATCTGGATCTTCGCGGTATGCGTGTTCTCGCTGCTGGGGGTCAACTTCCTGATGACCACCCACCACAGCTTCAACCCGCAATAACGGCCGCACCCCGCAGGAACCATGACCCGCAACCCGGAGCAGGCGCCGCGCGCCACGCACCCCGCGAAGCACAGAGTTCACATGGATCAGGAAATCTATCTCATCGGCCTCAACCACCGCACCGCCAGCGTCGAAGTGCGCGAACGGTTCGCCCTCACCGACTGTACCGTCCTTGAACAAGGGGTGGTGCCCACCGGCGACGACATCTCCGAAGTGGTCATCCTGTCCACCTGCAACCGCGTGGAAATCATGGCCGTGGGCAACGGCCCCGGCGTGCCCGCGCGCGTGCTGGACTGCTGGGCCGCCGCGCGCGGCCAGCAACGCGGCGACCTGGAACCCTTCGTCTACGTGCACAAGGGCATCGACGCTGTGCGCCACCTGTTCAGCGTGGCCTCCAGCCTCGATTCCATGGTGGTGGGGGAACCGCAGATACTCGGCCAGCTCAAGGACGCCTACCGCAAGGCCGTAGGCCGCAACGCCACCCGCGTGGTGCTGAACCGCCTGCTGCACAAGGCCTTTTCCGTGGCCAAGCGGGTGCGCACCGAAACCGGCGTAGCCTCCAGCGCCGTGTCCATCAGCTACGCGGCGGTGGAACTGGCCAAGCGCATCTTTGGCGAAATGTTGCAGTACAAGGCCATGCTCATCGGCGCGGGCGAAATGGCGGAACTGGCAGCCACCCACCTGCTGAATTCCGGCATCCGCGAAATCATGGTGGCCAACCGCACCTTCGAACGCGGCCTGCAACTGGCCAGGCAGTTCAAGGGCGAGGCTGTGCTGTTCCAGGATCTGTCGGTGCGGCTGGCCGAGGCGGACATCATCATCAGTTCCACCGGCGCGCACGAACCGATCATCCGGGCGCGGGACATCAAGGACGTGCTGAAGCGCCGCAAGAACCGGCCCATGTTCTTCATCGACATTGCCGTGCCGCGCGACATCGACCCCGACGTCAACAACCTGGACAACGTCTACCTGTACGACATCGACGACCTGAAAGAGGTGGTCGAAGAAAACATGGCCCAGCGCCGCGACGAGGCGGCCAAGGCCCGCTCCATCGTGGAAGAAGAGGCGGGCAACTTCGCCAAGTGGCTGAAGTCGCTGGACCTGCAACCCACCATCGTGGACCTGCTGCGACGCAGCGAACGCATTGCCCAGGAAGAACTGGCCCGTACCCTGAAACGCCTTGGACCGGTGGACGACGCCACCCGCGAGGCATTGCAGGCCATGCTGTGCGCCATCGTCAAGAAGGTGAACCACGAGCCCATCACCTTCCTGAAACGCCGCTTCGACGAGGAAGAGGCCGGAACCCGGTACATCGACATCACCCGCCGCATGTTCAACCTGGACTGCGACGACGTGCCCGAAGACGCCCACTGCGACCGCAAGCACCCCCAGCAACACGACGACGCATAAGAGACCCCATGCGTACCTACTGCATCGACGACCTGACCACCGAAGACATCGCCGCCGTGCGCGCGCGCCTGAACGAAATGGACCTTGGCGGCGGCATGAACGGCCTGTACTGGCTGCCCGTGCCCCAGCACCACCTTACCCCCGTGCAGGTGGCCCACGGCGAAAGCTGTGGCCCGTTCTGCCTTGCGCTCGAGGTGGACGAGGACGCCCTGCGCATGGAACTGCTGGTGCGGGCGCGGGGCATGCTGCGCTGCGAATGCATCGCCTACGCCTCGACCGAACTGCGGGCGCACATGATCGACTATCTGGACGGCCTGCTGGCGGACCTTGGCATAGCGGTGTAGCGCGCAACCGCGCGTCGCGCCGTCGCCTGTCCGCACTGCGGTTCGCCGCCATCCAGCCGCCCCCCGTTTTCGGCTCAATCGCCGCCTTCGGCGCTTTCCCATTGTCGGCACAGTGCCGCACGCATATCCGTCAGAGGCAGGCAAGCGGGAGCCATCACGCATGACGGGCACTGCCCTCACGCAGACGCTCCCGACACCGTCACGGCCTTCCCGCTCCGGCCTTTGCGCCGGGCGTTCCCTTTTTCGTCCGCAGGCCAGCCATGCCCCATTCCGGCACCCCGCCCGCCTCTCGCGCCCTCACGGCACGCCCGCTGCTGCCGCAACGGCTGCCCCTGCGCCTGCAGGATCTGCCGCCGCCTGCGGCGCGGTTCTGCCTGCGCGTGGGCGACTTCCTGACCGGGGAACTGCAGC
>NZ_VSMK01000302.1 GCF_011682075.1 Nitratidesulfovibrio liaohensis | reverse complement strand
AGGCGGGCGTGGACGCCCTGCGCATCAACCCCGGCAACATCGGGGGCGAGGCCAACGTGGCCCGCGTGGTGGACGCGGCCCGCGCGCGCGGCGCGTGCATCCGGGTGGGGGTCAATTCCGGTTCGGTGGAAAGGCACCTGCTGGAACGCTTCGGCGGGCCAACGCCCGAAGCCATGGTGGAAAGCGCCCTTGGCCACGTGCGCATGCTGGAGGACAGGGGCTTCGGCGACATCAAGATTTCGCTGAAATCCTCGTCGGTGCTGCACACCATAGACGCCTACCGCGTGCTGGCCGAGCGGTGCGACTACCCCCTGCACATCGGCGTGACCGAGGCGGGCACCATGCTGCGCGGGTCGGTCAAGTCGTCCGTGGGTCTTGGCGTGCTGCTGTGGCTGGGCATAGGCGACACGCTGCGCGTCTCGCTGACCAGCGACCCGGTGGAGGAAATGCCCGTGGCGTGGGAAATACTGCGCTCGCTGGGGCTGCGCCACCGGGGGCCGGAAATCATTTCCTGCCCGACATGCGGACGAACCGAAATAGGACTCATCAGCCTTGCGCAGGAAGTGGAACGCCGCCTTGCGGGCGAGACGGAAAACTTCAAGGTGGCCGTCATGGGCTGCGCCGTCAACGGCCCCGGTGAAGCGCGCGAGGCCGACATCGGCATTGCGGGCGGGCGCGACAAGGGCATCATCTTCCGCAAGGGAGAGATCATACGAACAGTCAAGGGCGGCGCGAACCTGCTCGCCGCCTTCATGGAAGAACTCGATACGTTCCTTGCCGAACGCAAGGCAGCCAGAAAGGACAGCTGATGCGCTGGAGCAATTGCTACATCCCCACCCTGAAGGAAGCCCCGGCAGACGCCGAAGTGGTCAGCCACAAGCTGCTCACCCGCGCGGGCATGATCCGCAAGCTTACCTCGGGCATCTACATCTATTTGCCCCTTGGCCTGAAGGCCATCGAAAAGACCGCCGCCATCGTGCGCGAGGAAATGAACCGCGCGGGCGCGCTGGAACTTTCCATGCCCATGGTGCAGCCCGCCGACCTGTGGCAGGAATCGGGCCGCTGGGAATTCTACGGCAAGGAACTGCTGCGCTTTCAGGACCGCAACGGGCGCGACTACTGCCTTGGACCCACGCACGAGGAAGTCATCACCGATCTCGTGCGGGGCGAGGTGCGCTCGTACCGCCAACTGCCCATCAACCTGTACCAGATCCAGACCAAGTTCCGCGACGAGATCCGCCCGCGCTTCGGCCTGATGCGCGGCCGCGAATTCATCATGAAGGACGCCTACTCCTTCGACCGTGACGAGGCCGGCGCCGACAAGAGCTACTGGGCCATGTACGAGGCCTACCAGAACGTGTTCAAGCGCCTTGGCCTGCGCTTCCGCGCGGTGGAGGCGGATTCCGGCTCCATCGGCGGCAGCTTCTCGCACGAGTTCATGGTGCTGGCCGACACCGGCGAAGACACCATTGCCGCCTGCACCGGCTGCGAATACGCGGCCAACGTGGAGCGCGCCGAGGTGGCCGCCCCTGCCGTGCCTGCCACGCTGCCCGCAGTCGGGGCCATCGAAGAGGTGGCCACCCCCGGCAAGCACACCGTGGAAGACGTGTGCGCCTTCCTTGGCGTGCCGCAGTCCGCGCTGGTCAAGACGCTGATCCTGGTGGCCGACGGCAAGCCCGTGGCCGCGCTGGTGCGCGGCGACCGTGAACTGAATGACGTGAAGCTGAAGAACCTGCTGAAGTGCGACGAACTGGAGCTTGCCGCGCCCGAACTGGTGCAGCAGGTCACCGGCGCGCCCGTGGGCTTTGCCGGTCCCGTGGGCCTGAACGTGGAGCGCGTCTTCGCCGACCATGAACTGCTGGCCTCCGATGGCTGGATCACTGGCGCCAACAAGGGCGACACCCACCTGCGCAACGTCAGCCTGGGCCGCGACGCCAAGGTCGAACGCTACGCCGACCTGCGCGTGATCACCCCCGCCGACGCCTGCCCGCGCTGCGGCCAGCCCATCGAGCTGACGCGCGGCATCGAGGTGGGCCACGTGTTCAAGCTGGGCACCAAGTACAGCGAACCGCTGAAGTGCACCTTCCTTGACGAGGACGGCAAGGAAAAGGTCATGATCATGGGCTGCTACGGCATCGGCGTGTCGCGCGTGGTGGCCTCGTGCATCGAGCAGAACCACGACGCCGACGGCATCGTGTTCCCGCCGCCCATCGCTCCGTTCGAGGCCGTGCTGTGCTGTCTGGATCCCAAGAACGGCGAAACCCTTGGCAAGGCCGAGGAATTCTATGCCGAACTCAAGGCCCAGGGCGTGGACGCCATCCTCGACGACCGCGACGAGCGCCCCGGCGTCAAGTTCAAGGACGCCGACCTCGTGGGCATGCCCCTGCAACTGGTGATTGGCGGCAAGGGGTTGGCACGCGGCATCGTGGAAGCCAAGGACCGCCGCACCGGCGAAAAGACCGAACTGCCCGTCGACGGCTTTGCCGAAGCCTTCCGCACCTGGCGCGCCGCCGTGCGCGCGGGCTGGGGGCTGTAGCAGAAGAGAAATAGGGAAAGAAATTCGCGAGGGGGAAACCTCTTGAAAGAGGTTTTCCCCCTCGCGCTCCCCCTTCCAGAACTTTTTATTTGGGGCAGCCTGCCGCTTCACGTTGTGCCCGTTCCGTGGACAGGCCGCGCGTAGCGCGGGCTGTCCACGCAAAAGGGGTCAAGGGGACGGCAGCCGTTATGTGAGCGCGTAGCGCGAGCATTACGGATGACGATCGCAACGCGCGCGGCCCCCTTGCGGGGAGCGGGGCGGAGCCCCGCATCTGCAACGCCATGAGCACCATCTACACCGTAGGAGAATTGACCCGGGCCATCCGGGCCGCCGTGGAGGGCGGGTTTCCCTTTGTGTGGGTGCGCGGGCAGGTGAGCAACCTGTCGCGCCCGGCCTCGGGGCATTGCTATTTCGCGCTCAAGGACGAGGATGCGGTGCTGAACTGCGTGTGGTTCCGGGGCAACCAGCGCGACGCGGAACATTTCGATCCCATGACCGGCGAGGTGTTCGAGGACGGGCCGCGTCCCGGCCTTGCCCGCATCATGGCCAACGGCCAGGAACTGCTGTGCGCGGGGCGGCTGACGGTGTACCCGCCGCGCGGCGGCTACCAGTTGGTGGTCGAAATGGCGCAGGACGCGGGCCTGGGGCGGCTGCACGCGCAGTTCGAGGCGCTGAAGGCCCGCCTTGCCGAGCGGGGATATTTCGACGCGGCGCGCAAGCGTCCGCTGCCGCGCCATCCGAAACGGGTGGCGGTGATCACGGCTCCAAGCGGGGCGGCGGTGCGCGACTTTCTGCGCATGGCGGACGAGCGCGGCTGGGGCTGCGAGATACGCATCCACCCGGTGCCGGTGCAGGGCGACGAGGCTCCCCCGCGCATTGCGGCGGCGCTGGCCGAG
>NZ_VSMK01000301.1 GCF_011682075.1 Nitratidesulfovibrio liaohensis | reverse complement strand
CGCGTACGAGGCGGGCGTGCTGCCGCGCTTTGCCCCGCCGCGCCCGGTGGTTTCGGTGGGCAACATATGCTGGGGCGGCACGGGCAAGACCCCGCTGGTGCACTGGCTGTTGCGCTGGTGCGGCGCGCACGGGCTGTCCGCTGCCGTGCTCACGCGCGGTTACGGGGCAAAGCCGCCGCAACTGCCCTTGCTGGTGCGCCCCGAAAACACGGCGACGGAGGCGGGAGACGAGCCGCTGATGCTGGCCCGCCAGAATCCTGATGCCGCCGTGCTGGTGGACCCGGTGCGGCGCAGGGCCGGGCACTGGGCAGAGGCGCACCTTGCCCCGCACCTGTACCTGCTGGACGACGGTTTTCAGCATCTGGCGGTGCGGCGCGACCTGGACATAGTGGTGCTGCGCCCGGTGGACCTGACCGGCCAATGGGGCCGGACCATTCCGGCGGGATCGTGGCGCGAGGGCGCATCCGCGCTGGGCAGGGCGCACGCCTTCTGCGTGAAGGCGGAGCCGGACCTGTTCAATGCACTGGGGCCTCAGCTGGAACGCCGTCTGGTCCGCTACGGCATGCCGGTGTTCAGCTTTCGCCTTGCGCCGCGCGGCCTCGTGCGGGTGGGCCGGGGGCTGGACCCGCGCCCGGCGGAGCAGGGGGCGGCCACCCGTGCGCATCTGGACGGCGCGCCCTACGTGCTGGCTACCGGCGTGGGCGACCCGGCACAGGTGCACGCCACGGCCACGCATTTTTTCGGCTATCCGCCGCTGCGCCACCGCATCTTTCCGGACCACCACCCGTATACGCCCGCGGACGTGCGTTCGCTGGGGGCGGAAGGGTGCGTGGTGGTGTGCACCCCCAAGGACGCCGTCAAACTGGCGCCGTTGTGTGGCGAAGGTGCCGGGCATGAGGGGGGCAGCCATGCGGGTGCCAGGCAGCCGGACCTGTGGGCCTTCGACCTGGTGACCGAATTCGGACCGGCCTTGTGGTCCGCAACGAATTTTCCCGAATGGTGGGCCGCCCGCTGGGCCGGACTTTCCGCAGCCCGGCGGGGCTGATTTTCCGCTGTCCGGCCTGACCTGCCGCCGGTCGGTTTGTCTGGCCGCCCCTTGCCGGGGGCGTCTGGCCTGCTCGGCCGGTTCCGGCTGAACAGCCGGGGGCCGCTACCTCGCGTTGCCGCCCCGGCAGCCCGCCCGCATTCGACATCTTTCACTCCGGCATGACCGGAAAGGACATCCATATGACAAAGAAGAAACGCGAGGAAAGCTACGTGCTGCCCGACGCCAACGACCTGGCAACACTGTTCCGCGAGGCGCACCGCCCTCTGAAGATCGACGCGCTGATGCGCATGCTGGGCCTGCACCGCCGCATGAAGAAGGAACTGGAAGACCGCCTGGACGACCTTGTCCGGCAGGGCCGCATCATCCGCCTGCGCGGCGGGGCCTGGGGCCTTGTGGAACAGTTGCGGCTGGTCACGGGCACCCTGTCCATCCAGCGTTCCGGCATGGGCTTTGTGCTGCTGGAGGAAAAGGGACGCGACGACATCTACGTGCACCCCTATCAGATGGGCGATGCCTGGCACGGTGACAAGGTGGTGGTGGCCCTGTTGCCGGGCCGCCACGGCAAGAATCCCGAAGGGCGCATCGTGCGCGTGCTGGAGCGGGGCCGCAAGGAAATACCCGCCCGCGTCGTGCGCCGCATGGGCAGGCACAGCCTGCTCTGCCGTGCGGCGGACCCGCGCATGGCCGTCAGCTTTGTTGTGGACATGAGCGCCGTGGAAGAGAAGGCCGAAAAGGGCGACCTTGTGGTGGCCGCCCCCGGTGAAAAGGTGGAGGACGGCCTGTGGGCCGCCACCGGGCTTGCCGTGCTGGGCGCCGACGACAACGTGCTGGTGCAGGAACGGCTGGTGAAGATCAACCACGACGTGCCCACCGACTTTCCGCCCGAAGTGCTGGAAGAAGCCCGCGACCTGCCCGCCGTGCCCAGCCGCGACGACATGGAAGGCCGCATCGACCTGCGCCATCTGGAGTTTGTCACCATCGACGGGGCCAAGGCCCGCGACTTCGACGACGCCGTGTACGTGGAAGAGCAGGGCACCGGTTACCGCCTGTGGGTGGCCATTGCCGACGTGGCCCACTACGTGCGGCCCGGATCGGCCATGGACCGTGAGGCGCAGGCCCGGTCCAATTCGTACTATTTCCCGCAGTCGGTGGAGCCCATGCTGCCCGAGGCCCTTTCCAACGGGCTGTGCAGCCTGAACCCGCGCGTGCCCCGGCTGGCCATGGTGGCGGAAACCTTCTTCTACGCCGACGGCACCCCTGGCCGCAGCAAGTTCTACGCGGCCATCATCGAGTCCAAGGCCCGTCTGACCTACGGCCAGGTCAACCGGGCGATCATCGAAAAGGACGAAAAGGAGCGCCGACTGCTCACCCCGGTGCTGCCCCTGCTGGAACGCGCCGAAGCGCTGGCCCGCCTGCTGAACGCCAAGCGCAGCGAACGCGGCAGCCTGGACTTCGACCTGCCCGAGCCGGAGGTGATCTTCAACATCTACGGCGAGACGGTGGACATTGGCCGCAAGGTGCGCCACTTCGGCCACCAGATCATCGAAGAGTTCATGATTGCCGCCAACGAGGCGGTGGCCCGCTTCCTGACCGAAAAGAACGCCCGCTTCCTGTACCGGGTGCACCCGGAGCCGGATACCGAAAAGCTGGAAGGGCTGTTCAAGGTGCTGGCGCGCACCTCGCTGGCCCAGCACCTGCCCGGCAAGGCTTCGGCCAAGGCGTTGCAGGGCGTGCTGCAGGCGGCCAAGGGCACCGACCAGGAATTCGTGGTCAACCGCATGGCCCTGCGCACCATGATGCAGGCCCGCTACGCGCCCGACCATGAGGGGCATTTCGGCCTGGCCTCGGAATGCTACTGCCACTTCACCTCGCCCATCCGCCGCTACGCCGACCTGATCGTGCACCGCGCGCTGCGCCGCACGCTGGGGCTGCCGGTGAACGGGCCGCTGCCGGGCGAACGGGCCCTGCTGACCATTGCCGACACCCTGAACGTGAACGAGCGCGTGGCCATGGAAGCCGAGCGCGAGATACTCAAGCGTATCACCGTGCTGTTCCTGTCCGAAAGGGTGGGCGAAGAGTTTACCGGGGTCATTTCCGGCATCATCGACTTCGGCTTTTTCGTGGAATTCAACGAGGTGATGGCCGAGGGCATGGTGCGCCTGTCGTCGCTGGACGACGACTACTACGGCTACCTGCCGGAGCGGCAGGAACTGGTGGGCGAGCGCACGGGACGCAGCTTCCGGCTGGGCCAGGCCGTGACGGTGCGCCTTGCGGATGTCAACGTGGCGCGGCTGGAGGTGAACCTGGCGTTGGCCGGTCCGGACGCCGTGGCGTCCACCGGGGTGCGCAAGGAACGCCGCGATCATGCTGGCCGGAGCGGGCGGGACGCCCGTGGCGGG
>NZ_VSMK01000300.1 GCF_011682075.1 Nitratidesulfovibrio liaohensis | reverse complement strand
GCACCACGGGCTCGGCGCCCATGTCGAACACCTCGATGCAGGCGCGGGGCCACAGGCCGTGCAGTTCGGACAGGCGCAGGCGCAGCCCCGGCATGTCGCCGTCGTATTCCACCCGCAGCCCGGCCACCACGCGGGCCAGGGCCTCTGCCGTGCGCGACAGGCGGGTGAGCTGCAACGATGCCGCATCGGCCAGGGTGCGCCCCTGCGCATGCAGGTAGCTGTCGGTCTGTACCGTGGTCACCTGCACGAACACCGCGCTGACGATGCCCAGCGGCAGCAGGCAGACCAGAAAGCACCACCCCACCATTCGCAGGCGCAGGCCAGGGGGGGGCGGCACCGCGTGCGACAGCAGATGCCGCAGCGGAAAACGCGCCCAGCAGCGCGCAAGGCTGGTGCGCAACGGGCCGATCATGGACGTGTGGAGGAAAAGCGGACAAAGGAGGGGGGCAGGAATGCGACACCTGACCGCACGGCTGCGTACCCGCCCGCACCACGCCACGCCGCCACGCGCGCCCGGAGGACGACGATACTGGCGGTACGGTCTGCGGCGCTGGACATGCGGAGCCTCTGGGCCGTCTGGCGGAAAGATATCGAATCTCCGTGCAGCATAGCCAATCGCCATGGGGCACGCAACGAGGCGGCACCCGCACCCGGTCATGGGGGCAACTTGCCCCAAGGGGGCCGGAAAAGACGGAAACAGGCCGGGGTTGCATCATGCGCTCACCTTGTTATGGTGCATGCTGCACGGTCGGGCGAAACCTTCGCCCACCACGACACGGGAAAGGAGGAGAGCATGCCCCGCTTCAGATCGCTGAAGACCCACCTGCGCGCGTTGCTCGCTTCCGCCGAGTGGGAAAGACATCTGGACGACATAGTGGGCCTGCCCGGCAAGGAAGCCGTGGGGCCGCTGCTGTCGTCCCTGCTGCTGGGCGGCGAGGCCAAATGGCGCGCCGTGGTGGCCCTGGGCCGGGTGGTGGCGCGCATCGCCGACGCCAACATGGAAGACGCCCGCATCATCATGCGTCGCCTGATGTGGCACATGAATGAGGAATCGGGAAACATCGGCTGGGGCATCCCCGAAGCCTTCGGCGAAATACTGGCCTGCCATCCCAGGCTGGCTGGCGAATACCACCGCATCCTCGTCTCGTACGTGCGCGAGACGGGCAACGACGACAACTACTGCGACCACGCCCCCCTGCGGCGCGGCGTGTACTGGGCCATCGGACGCCTGGCCCAGGAACGGCCCGACCTGCCCGGCTTTGTCGAAACGGCAACACCCGCCCTGCTGGCGGGCCTGGCCGACTGCGACCTGCCCGCGCGCGGCACGGCTGCCTGGTCCCTTGGGGTGCTGGCCGCGCCAGAGGCCCTGCCCGCACTGCGGGAACTGCGCACCTGCGACGCCCCGGTGGAACATTTCGAACGCGGGCGCCTTCTGCTGTGCACCGTGGGCGAACTGGCCCAGTGCGCGGCCCAGCGCATCGAGGCCCGGTGCCTGACCGCTTCGGGCAACTCCACGCCCGACGCCGACGTCAACGATACGGCGGCGTAGCCCCGCACGACATTCCCCCACAAACAACCCCGCCCGTCTTCGCAAGGAAGGCGGGCGGGGTATTTTTGCGAACTTCAATTCTTTCCGTCTTTGCTTACGGCCAAAGCGGGAGCCGCTCGAAAAGAGGATTTTTGTTCCCCCGGCAAGGAAGGCGAGTTCTGGGCGAGGAGAGTGCGGCAGCCGTTATGCGAGCGCTCGCGCGAGCATTACGGATGGCGACCGCAGAGCGCTTCCTTAGCGACCCACGCACGGAGCGAGCCTGACGCAGCCGGGGGAACAAAAATCCTCTTTTCGAGCCTAGAGATCCTGGCGGTACTGCATGGACTGCCGCAGCGTCTCCCGATCCATGAACTTGACCTCGGACCCCAGCGGAATGCCCTGGGCAAGGCGCGTCACGCGCACTTGCGGATACTGCCGGGCGATCATGTTGCGGATGTAGGTGGCGGTGTTTTCCGCCTCCACGGTGGTGCCAAGGGCCATGACCACCTCGCGCACCGTGCCCTCGGCCATCCGTCTGGTCAGCCGGTCCAGATCCAGCGAATCGGCGTGCAGGTTGTCCAGCGGAGCCAGCAGGCCGCCAAGGATGAGGTAGTGGCCCTTGTAGAAGCCGCCCTCTTCCAGGGTGAGCATGGAATCCCACTCCGACACCAGACACAGCGTCTCGCCGCTGCGGGCCGGATCGGTGCAGATGCCGCACGGGTCCACGTCGGTCAGCGCGCCGCAGCGCCCGCACAGGTGCAGGTTGTCGCGCAGGTCATGCACGGCGCGGCCCAGCCTGCGGGTTTCGCTGGCGGGCCACTTCAGCAGGGTCATGGCAAGGCGCAGGGCCGACTTGGGGCCAAGGCCGGGCAGCCGGGAGAGCTGCTCCACCAGCGCCTTCAACGGTTCGGGCAGTCGCTGCACGGACACTCCGGGTTACATTGCGGAAATCGGTTGAATCTTAGGCAATCCCCCGCGCAACAGAAGCGCAGGGGACGCCGCAGGAGGCGTCGCCACAAGCGGGGATTTTGTTCTCTGCCAAGGAAGAACGCCTTTTTGTGAAGGGAGTGTACTCTTATCGTACTCGACCGGAGCAAAAAGGCGTTCTGACGCAGGCAGAGGGCAAAAGCCCCCTTGTGGCGGCGTCTCCTAGAAGAGGCCGGGCATTTTCAGGCCACCGGTAAGCGCCCCCATCTCCTTCTCCATCATGTCCTTGGCCTGGCGCAGCCCTTCGTTGACGGCGGTCAGCACCAGGTCCTGAAGCATTTCCACGTCGTTGGGGTCCACGGCCTTGGGATCGATGACGATGGCCTTCACTTCCTGCTTGCCGGAAACGGTCACCTTGACCATGCCGCCGCCGCTGGTGGCTTCAAGGGTGCGGTCGGCCATTTCGGCCTGAAGCTTGCTCATCTTGGTCTGCATGACCTGCGCCTGGCGCAGGAGGTCGTTCATACCGCGCATGGATTCCTCCGGATGGTTCTATTGAAGCTGGCTGTCGGACAGGGGCCGGCAGGACAGCATGGTGGCCCCGAACTGGTCGCGCAGCAGGCCCACGGCGGGGTGCCGTTCGGCCTCGGCGCGCAGTTCCGAGGGGGTCTTGATGCGGGTGGTGGGGGGCAGCACCTCCACCGTGGTCCCGACGCCGAAGTAGGCGCGGGCATACTCTGCAAGGGCGGTCTGGTTGCCGGTGGAGCAAAGGTGCTCGTACTGGGTACGGAAGCGCGTCTCCACGATCAGACGGGCGCCGTCCATGCGGCCACGCGCCTGACCCAGCACGGACAGGCCGTTGCCGCCGTTGCTGCGTTCCGCGCAGTAGCGCACGAAGCCGTCCCATGTGGCATCGCCCTGTGGGGCGGATGCGGATGCGCCCGACACGCCGACCGTGGCGTCCGCCTCGGCGACACCCGCCACGGCAGGGCCTCCGGGCAC
>NZ_VSMK01000299.1 GCF_011682075.1 Nitratidesulfovibrio liaohensis | reverse complement strand
GTCGGCCGTGGGGTATTATGGTGCCTGGCCCGACATGGCCACCGCCCCCCGCTGCGGCGAAGACGCCCCGCCGGGGACCGGATTTCTGGCGGAAACCTGCGCCCGATGGGAGGCGTCGTCCGCCCCGGCACAGGCCATGGGCGTGCGGCGCTGCATCATCCGCAGCGGCGTGGTGCTGGGCACCGGGGGTGCACTGGCGCGCATGCTGCCCGCGTTCAGGGCCTGGCTGGGGGGGCCGCTGGGCAGCGGCAGACAGCCGTTCCCGTGGATACACCTGACGGACGAGGTGGGGGCCATCCTGCACCTGCTGGATACCCCGTCCTGTTCCGGCCCGTACAATCTTGCCGCGCCGCAGGCCGTGGACAACGCCGGGTTCACGGCGGAACTGAACCGTGCCGTGGGGCGCCCGGCCTGGCTGCCCGCACCGCCCGCCCCCGCCTTTGCCCTGCGCCTGGCCTTGGGCGAACTGGCGCAAGAGGCCCTGCTGGCCGGGCAGGTGGCCCCGCCGGACCGCCTGACGGATTCCGGCCACACATTCCGGTTCCCCACGCTACGCGCGGCGCTGGCGGACCTGCTGGCACCCTGACGCATGCCGCGCCCGGGGTTACCCCCGGCGCGCCACACGACATCTCACAGTTCCGGAGCGGGCATGGCATACTGCAAGATACTGCTGGTCGAGGACGACGCCGTTTCGGCGCTGGACATGCGCCGCAGACTGCGTGCGCTCGGCTACGGCGAACCGGTGCTGGCCACCAGCGGCGAGCAGGCCGTGGAAGCGGCCCGTGCCGAAAAGCCCGATCTGGTGCTGATGGACATCGTACTCGGCGAAGGCATGGACGGCATCGATGCCGCCTCGCGCATCCTGGCCCTGCATGCCGCGCCCGTCATCTACATGACCGCGCGCGAAGACCCGGAAACCCTGCAGCGCGCCAAGATCACCGAGCCGTTCGGCTACCTGCTGAAACCTTTCGAGGACCGCGACCTGCGCACGTCCATCGAGATGGCGCTGTACAAGCACCAGATGGATCACGAAACCCGGCGCAAGGAACGCTGGTTCGCCACCACCCTGCGCTCCATCGCCGACGCGGTGCTCACCGTGGACCGCCACGGCCGCATCACCTACATCAACGCCAGTGCCGAGGCCATGACCGGCGCCGACCACCACACCTGCATCGACCGCCTTTTCGCGGAGCACGTGGACATCCGACCCGGCGGCAACGGCCACAGCCTGCAAGACCCCAACGACCTGCTGGTCCAGCCGGTCCAATCGGTGCAGTCGTTGCAGGTCTGCGGAGCAAATCCCGGCCTCCACGCGTCGTCCTTTTCGCCCCGCCCGCCCTTTCCCACGGGGGCGTCCGCCGCCCGGTATGGCGACCTGTCCGGCAACCTGCCCGGTGACCTTTCTGGCCAGCCCGCCATTGCGGGGCATGCGCCCCTCACGGGGCCGACGGCCATGACCGAAGCCTTCGTGCACGGCCCAGATGGCCGCGCGCACCCCATAGAAATGAGCGCCTCGCCCCTGGCCGACCCGGACGGCCGCCGGGTGGGCACCGTGCTGGTGTTCCGCGACATCACCGAGCGCCGCCAGTCGGAAGCGGCCCTGCGCCGCAGCGTGGAGGATTTGCGCCGCACCCTGCGCCAGACCGTTTCCGCCCTGGCCACCGCATCGGAAAAGCGCGATCCGTACACGGCGGGCCACCAGGCGCGCGTGGCGGAACTGGCTCATGCCATGGCCGTGCGGGTGGGCCTTTCCGGCGAACGGCTGGAAGGGCTGCGCGTGGCGGGCATGCTGCACGACATCGGAAAAATCCACATTCCTGCGGAAATACTGGCCAAACCCACCCGATTGTCCGACCTGGAAATGGGCATCATGCGTACCCACAGCCAGGTGGGCTACGACATCCTGAAGGAAATCGAGTTTCCCTGGCCGGTGGCCCAGATCGTGCTGCAACACCACGAACGGCTGGACGGCTCCGGCTACCCCAACGCCCTTTCGGGCGACGACATCCTGCCCGAAGCGCGCATCCTGGCAGTGGCCGACGTGGTGGAGGCCATGTCCTCGCACCGGCCCTACCGCGCCTCGCTGGGGCTGGGCCCGGCCCTGGCGGAGATTGCCGCCGGACGCGGCACGCGGTACGACCGCAACATGGTGGACGTGTGCGTCAGCCTGTTCCACGACGGTTTCATCCTTTCCTGATCACCCCCTTTCGCACCCGCAACCGGACATACCATGCACGCCCGCATCCTGATCATCGACGACGAAGACGGCATCCGCTTCTCCCTGCGCGGCATTCTCGAAGACGAAGGCTTCGAGGTGCTCGAGGCCCCCAGCGGCGAGGACGGCCTGGCCCTGCTGGCCCGCGAGACCCCCGACCTGGTGTTCCTGGACATCTGGATGCCGGGCATGGACGGCCTGGCCGTGCTGGACCAGTTGCATGCCCAGCGGCCCGACCTGCCGGTAATCATGATTTCCGGCCACGGCACCATAGAGACGGCGGTCAACGCCATTCGCAAGGGCGCGCATGACTTCATCGAAAAGCCGCTGTCGCTGGAAAAGGTGCTTATCGCCGCCCAGCGCGCCCTGGAATACGGCGACCTGCGCCGCGAGAACGAGGCCCTGCGCGACAGCCTGCCCACGGCCCACGCCGACGAAATGAATGGCCGCTCGCCGGTGATGGAGACCCTGCGCGGACAGATCGCGCGGGTGGCCCCCACCGACGCCTGGGTGCTGATCACCGGAGAAAACGGCACCGGCAAGGAACTGGCGGCGCGGGCCATTCACGCGGGCAGCCGCCGGGCCGACCGCCCCTTGGTGGCCGTGAACTGCGCGGCCATTCCGGAAGAACTCATCGAAAGCGAACTGTTCGGGCACGAAAAGGGCGCCTTTACCGGGGCGGATTCGGCCAAGGCGGGCAAGTTCGAAATGGCCCACAAGGGCACGCTGTTCCTGGACGAGATCGGCGACATGAGCCTGAAGACCCAGGCCAAGATACTGCGCATACTGCAGGAACAGCAGTTCGAACGGGTGGGCGGCCACCGCACCATGCGCGTGGACGTGCGCGTCATCGCCGCCACCAACAAGAACCTCGAGGACGAAATCGCCGCCGGCACCTTCCGTGAGGACCTGTACTACCGGCTGCGGGTATTTCCGCTGATGCTGCCTCCACTGCGTGAACGCGAGGGCGATGTGCCCCTGCTGATCGACCTGTTCGCGCAGCGCCTGGCACGCGACTACGGCCTGCGCCCGGCCACCTTCGCCCCAGACGCGCAGGAGGCGCTGGCGCAGTATCCCTGGCCCGGCAACGTGCGCGAACTGCGCAACTTCGTGGAACGCATGCTCATCCTGCACGCCGGGCTGGAAGTGACGCGGGCCATGCTGCCGCCGGAATTCCTGCCCCGGCCCGGGGCAGGCGGCAACGGGGTCGCGGAGGCGGGAACGGGCGGCAGGGCCGCATGC
>NZ_VSMK01000298.1 GCF_011682075.1 Nitratidesulfovibrio liaohensis | reverse complement strand
CGGCGCGGCCAGCGCCGCGCCCCAGCAGGCCAGCAGGGGCAGGGTGGCGCGCTTGTCGAAGGCGCGGGCGGCGGCCATCCAGCGCAGGAAACGCGGGCCGTCGTATTCTTCCTGCTGGAAGATGTGCAGCCAGGTCAGGCAGCGCCGCACGGCGAACGCAAGAAACGCCGCGCCCAGAAACAGAGAGCTAGCCACCGAAGATTTCCTCGCAGAAGGTGTCCAGGGCGTACGCGGCCTGATGGCCGCCCGCCGTCAGAATGTCCAGATGCCCGAAGCGCGGCAGCACCTGCAGGTGCGCGTGCGGCAGCAGCCGGGCAAAATCCTGCCCCATGGAGGGCGGGGTTTCCGTGTCGTTTTCTCCGTACAGCAGGTGCACGGGGCAGGCCACGCGGGCGGCCACGTCGGACAGGTTCTCGTTGACCACGCTGACGAACACGGGCCGCAGGGCGCCGGCGTTGGCGTAGTCCGCACTGCCGAAGAAGCGTCGCACCCGCTCCGCGCCAAAGCCCAGCCAGTTGAGGTGCTTCAGCGTTTTGAACGCGGCGATGCGGCACCCGCGCGTGAATTTTTCCATGGGGGTGCGGCGGCGGGGCAGCCCGGCGGCGGCCATCAGGAACAGCCCGTCCAGCAGGTCCGGGTGGCGGGCCGCCAGTTGCAGGCCCACCCGGCAGCCGAAGGAATGCCCCACCCATATCCGTTTGCCGCGCGGCAGGGTGCGCAGCCACGCGGCGGCGTGATCGGCGTAGTCCTGCGTGCCCCACGTGGCGGGCGGCATGCCGGAGCGACCGAAGCCGGGCATGTCCAGCAGGTAGTTGTCGCGCCCGTGGGTGCAGGTGTTGGCCAGCGGCAGCAGGTTGGCGTGGGTGTGCATCCAGCCGTGCGCCCAGATGATTTGGGGGCCGATGCGCGGGGTGGTGGCGTCGCCTGTAGGGGCCGTGTCTGGGCCGTTGGCCGCAGTGCGGCGGGCGGGCGCCGTATCGGGCAGGTGCACCACGTGCAGGTATGGCCCCCCGCTTGCGGAAGTCGCGGGGGGCGCGGAACAGGCGGCGGCGGGGGAAATGCTTGCGTCTGCGGTTGGTTGCGGGATGGTTGTCCGGGTGACGGTCGGAGGGGCGGAATTCATGCTGGCCTCGAAGTGGTGTGTTCGGCGCGACAGCCATTGCGCCCGTGCGTGCCTCGTGTCTGAAGGCCGCGGGCAGCGGTGGAAAGAAGAGGCGAAGAGGGACCGGGCATGCGGCGTGGCGCGCCCCGTGGTGTACACCGGGGGCGCGCGAAGGGGCAAGGGCGGAAGGCGGCGCGTGACCGCATGGGCAACGGGATATCGGGCCGGTTTCGGGCTGGCGTTCCGGAAGGCCAGCGCCCGGACCATGCGTCAGGCTGTCGTGCTGCGCGATTTCGTCATGCGCCGTGCGGCAGCCTAATCATGCATGTCCGATGCCGACCACGGCTTGAACACCGAAAGAAACAGCATGAACAATATCACTGCCCACTGAATGATGTTTATTAAGATGTGTGTAAATATTATTTTTGCACTTTCTTCGGCTATATTCTGCATTGATGTGCTGATGGTGATGGAATATTCAAGCCATGGAACAACTATTATGGCTCCAAATAATATAAACGAAACATTTATTATCCATTTTATGGTTATCCATTTGAAACGGAAAAATCCATATTTTGTCTTCAAGCCATATATGAATCCTGTTATCGAGCATCCCAATGCTCCGGGGGCGATGATGTAATAATCAAGAAGCATGAGAATGCTGCTTTTTGCATGAAATTCTTCAGGGTTTTGCGGGTGGTACAGGCATATCAGCAAGGCTAGCGATGCAGTCCCGCCAATCCACAGTCCAGCGAAAAAAATGTGGAGGATCTTCAGTACCCGCTTGAACCGCACGGAGATGGATGTTGTCGTCATGCTTTGCCCGCCGTGTTTGATGTCCCATCAGGCCATCAGCCTCTGCGACCAGGGCCTTGAAGGAAAGGAAGCAGTTTTCGGTGTCGGCGGCCCGCCCGCGGCTGGCGTGGGCGGACCTTTCGTTGTGAAGCAAGGGATGGAGGGCGAGGCCGCGAGGCTGCCCGGACGGAAGCGTCCGTGGCGTCCACCGACCGAATGCCGTGGCTACCGGCGGGGGAACAGCCGGGCAGCCTCGGGGGTCGGATCCTCCGGGCAGGCGGTGTGCCGGGCCATGGCCCGCGCCTCGTCGATCATCAGCGAGAGCAGCCGGGTGAAGCGCACCGGGGTTTCCGCCGCTTCCCACAGGAAGAACGCGAACGAACCGGGGATGGGGTTCACCTCGTTCAGCCACACCTCGTCGCGGGTGGCGTCGTACATGAAGTCCATGCGCGGCGCGCCGGTGCCGCCAAAGGCCGCGTAGGTGCGCACGGCAAGGTCGCGGATGCGGCCTTCCAGGCTTTCGGGCAGGTCGGGGTTGATCTCTCGCGTCAGCGAAAGCATGCCCGCACTGCCGGAATCGCCCGCGCTCTTGGTGCCGCCCGCCTTGCTGCCGGTCTTTCCGCCCGACGAAAGGTACTTCTGGCGAAAGTCCAGCAGTTCGCTGTCGCGCTTGGGCCGCTCGATGGCCGAGGTGGCGTGCCCTTCTCCGTTGCGTCGCACCGAAATGTTGTATTCCACGCAGCCGTCCAGGTACGGCTCCACGATGGCCACGGTGTCGTTCCTGAACAGGCCCGGCAGCACCGCCTCGATGTCCTCGATGGAATCCACCTTGGCCACGCCTATGCTGCTGCCAAGGTGCGCGGGCTTCAGGCAGCCGGGCAGGGTGATGCCCGCCAGCGCGGCCTCGATGTCGGCGCGCGCGGGCAGCAGGCCGCCCACGGGCTTGCGCAGCACTGCGCAGGGCAGCATGGGAATGCCCGTACCGGCCAGGGCTTGCTTGGTGGCCGCCTTGTCCATGAAGATGGCGGACGCCAGCACGCGCATGCCGGTGTAGGGAATGCCCGCAGCCTCGAACAGGCCCTGCATGTCGCCGTCTTCACCGTAGGGGCCGTGGAAGGCGGGGATGGCCACGTCGAAGGGAATGCGCCTGGGCTTGCCGAACAGCCTGGAGGCCTGCTCCACCAGCATGCCGCCCTTGCCGGGGGCGATTTCCAGCGACACGGCGGGCAGGCCGTCGGCATCGCGGGCGGGGATGTAGGTGGCGCGGTCCAGCAGCTTTTCGCCGGTGCGCCAGACGCCGCAGCGGTCCACGTAGACGGGCACGGGTTCGTACTGCGCGGCGTCCAGCGCCTGGATGACCTGCAACCCGGTGACGATGCTGACGTCATGCTCGGGCGAACGCCCGCCGAAAAAGACCGCGACGCGGATTTTGCCGTTGGACATGATGGCTTCCTGTATGGTTTGCGGGCGCGGCGTGGGGCCGGGCTGCCCGCCATGTGGATGGTCGCGATGGCCGATGGGGCCGGGGGGCGACGGTGCCGTGCGGCGCGGGCCTTCCGGAATGCGGAAGACGGCGCGCGGC
>NZ_VSMK01000308.1 GCF_011682075.1 Nitratidesulfovibrio liaohensis | reverse complement strand
CCCCGGCCAGCGCGCCAACGGACAGCCCTGCCGCCGCGCCTGCCAACCCGACAGATTCCGTCGCCGCGTCCGCCGCACCGGACGCCCCAGTGGCATTGCCCGTCACGCCGCCCGTCACGCCGGAAATCCGCCGCGCGGTGGAAGAACTCTATCAACTCATGGTGCAGTGCCATGACCGCTACAAATAGGCCGTCCGCCATGAAGATCGTCAAGCCCGTGGCGCGCCAGTGCGCCGATCTGGAGGAAAGGCTGCGCGCCCTTCCTGATGACGTCACCGAGCAGGAGGATGCCCTGTTCCGCTCGCTGATCGTCACCGACCTGACCCCCTGGCAGGCGGAGCAGGTAACTACACCCCCGTCCGTTCACGAATCCCAGCGCGAGGTGCTGGCCACGCACTGGCACCCGGAATTCGTACCCATGGGGCTGATCCGCCAACGCATCGAGGCCATGTTTCCGGGGCGCGAGGACCAGTTGATCATCCCCACCCAACACAACGAACTGACCAGTTGGGACGGCTACACCGGGGTGGAGGTGGACTGCTACTCCAGCGGCTTCAACCAGAAGGTGCAGCTGCTGCTGCATTTCGAAAGCCGCCGCGTGGCCCCCGCTGCACCAGCCGCGCAGGTGGCGCACAGCCACCCGGACGCCACTGGCCTGACCGGTCCCACCCACGCCACGCCCGATGGCGCCCCGCTGCCCGCCCATTCCCTGCTTTCCGGCGACAGCACGCACACCGGGGCACACACCCTGTGCTCCATGCTGGCCCACACCCGCAAGTACCGAGCCTCGCAACTGTACGACTATGTGCGCGCCGTGGTGCGGCCCGACGACAACGTGGCCGGGCCCGCCGTGCGAGAAACCGGCGCCGACGACGACGTGCTGGCCTTTGCCCGGCTGATGACCGGCAAGTTCAGCCGCCTGCTGGAAACGCACGACGCTGCCATGCCCGAGGACATGATCAAGAACAAGCTGCTGCGCAACTTCATCGACGGGCTTCGCGGCGACTGGGAAGACACCTTCATCGACCGGGTGCAGGCCTACCTGAAGGCGGTGAAGGAGCAGGTGAAACGACGCTTTCCGCTCGACTACTTCTACCGGGCCACGGAATTCATCGAGGAAGCGCACGGCCTTGGCGGCTGCGTGGTCATTCCCCACCCGGAGCAGTTCTGGCCCATCCTGCTCGCGGAGTACGACGTGGACGGCTACGAGGTGTGGAACCCCCAGTCCAGCCGATACACCGAGTTCCTCATTTCCGTGGCCAACCGCAAGAACCGGGGGCCGGGCCTTTCGCGCCGCGAGATCCTGGTGTTCATGGGTGACGACTGCCACCTGGGCGAAAAGACCCGCCCGCGCGAACAACAGGATACGGAAAAGGCCGCCCGCGAGGTGGGCCTGCAACCGGCCTGGGACGACCCCGCCGTGCGCAAGCGCCTTTCGCTGACCGGGGTGAGCCGCGCCAGCGTGATCCGTGACTATCGGGCGCGCCTGGCGGGTTAGGTCCCAACGTGTCTTTTCGCCCGTTGGGGTTGGGAACAGCCCCCTGCGCCACCTGAAGTCCCCCGCCGTCACCCGACCTTCACCCGCGCGGCACGCCGCCGCCCACGACGGGCGGCATACACGAAGCAGACAGGAGGCACCCATGAGCTCGGAAGAAAAATTCGTCTTCGAATCGTTGCAGGACTGCGAATCCATTCGCGCCTTTCTGGAAGCCCTCACCGAGGGCGTGGGCAGCAAGCATCTGGTGCTGTCCTCCGGGGGCGAGCGCATCGAACTGTACCCGCAGGGTCTGTTGCAGGTGGAAGTGAAGGCCCGGCGCAAGGGCGGGTCGAGCAAGGTCAGCCTGAAGCTGGAATGGAAGGACGCCCCGCGCGTGGAAACCACCGACAGGACGCTGTCCGTCAGCAGCAATTGATGCTGTGGGCATGACCGGGGCCGCAGCGCCGCGCCCGGCGTGTGCCGGTGCGACATCTGCCCGGCGAGCCATACTGGCCCGGCTGGTCTGGCTGGCTCGACTGGCGCCACTGGCAACGCGTGCCTGATGGCCACGGCCCCGCATTCTTCAACGGACAGTTCCAAAGGCAAGATGCTGCGCACATGATCACCTTCGAAGGACTGAGCGAAAACTTCAGGTTCCTGGTGCTAGAGGTTTCGGGCCAGTTGCGCGCCACGCACGAGTTCATGCGTGCTCCCACGCGCGAACTGTTCGACCGCATCACCGGGCGCGACGACTACATCGACAACCTGAAGACCATCATCGAGAACAAGTGCTTCTCGCGCATCCACACGGACAATTCGCTGGACCGGCGCGAGATACACCGCATCCGGGCCATCCACACCATTGCCGTCAATCTGGAGCGCATCGCCGACTTCTGCGTGAACATCCTTGGGCAGATGGCCCACCTTTCCGACCCCGGCAGGCTGCGGGCCGACGAGTACGACCCCATCTTCACGGAGATAGAGGCCAGCCTGAACCGCATCATCCCCGCCCTGGAAAAGGAAGACCTGCCTGCCGCGCTGGCCATCTGCCGCAGCGAATACGAGCTGGACCGGCTGTACGAGGCGGTGTTTCACCGTATCCTGGCCGAAATGTCCGATGGCCGCAGCGTGCATGACCGCATCACCACCATCTTCATCTTCCGGTATCTGGAGCGCATCGGCGACAGCCTGCTGAACGTGGGCGAGGCACTGATCTTCAGCGTGCTGGGTGAAAAGATAAAAATCAAACAATTCGAGGCGTTGCAAAAAACGCTATCCACGTCCGGGTTTGGCGATTCGCTGTCGGACATCGACTTCCGGTCCATCTGGGGCACCCGGTCCGGCTGCCGCATCGGGCGGGTGGAACGGGTGCGGGGTGCGCGCAACTCCACCGGCGATGCGGAAGGCGGGGGCGGTCCGTCCTGTGACACCGACGTTGGCGGGGGCAACGGCAATCCGGCGCAGACGGGGCCGGACGGCCAGCCCAGGCCCGCGCCCGGCGGCCTTGGCTCCATCTACAAGCAGGGCAACAAGAAAAAGATCATCAAGGAGCGGGACAACATCGCCCGCTGGTCCACCCTGTTTCCCAACCTGGTGCCGGAAATCTTCGGCTACCACGAGGACGACGACTCCGCCGCGCTGCTGGTGGAGTTTCTGCAAGGGTGCACCATGGACGAAATCGTCCTGACCGGCGATGTCGAAATCTTGCAGAACGCCATGTTCGTGCTGCTGCAAACCCTGCACGAAATCTGGGAAAAAACGGCCACGCCCGGCCCGGTGGACACCGATTTCATGCGCCAGATGCGTTCGCGCATGGAGTCGGTGTTGCAGGTGCACCCCGGCCTGCGGCGCGAGGGCGTGGACATGTGCGGCGCGGGAGCCCTGTCCACCGAACAGCTCATCGACCGCTGCGAGGCCATCGAAAAGACCCTGCCCGCGCCGTTCACCGTATTCATCCACGGCGACTTCAACGTGAACAACCTGGTCTACGACCACACCCGGCAGGCGGTGCGGTTCATCGACCTGTACCGCTCGCGCGACTGCGACTACGTGCAGGACATTTCGGTGTTCCTGGTTTCCAACTACCGGTTGCCGGTGTTCGAACCCGCCCTGCGCGAACGCATCCGCTGGGTGATGCGCGAATTCCTGCTGTTCGCCATCGGGGTTGCCGCAGAGCGCGGCGACGCCACCTTCCAGGCGCGGCTGGCCCTGGCGCTGGCCCGTTCACTATACACATCCACGCGGTTCGAACTGAACCACCACTTCGCCAAGGACATGTACCTGCGCTCGCACTACCTGATGGAGCGCATCGTGGCCCATGGCGGTTCGTGGGAAAGCTTTCGCCTGCCGGCAGAGGTGCTGGACTGCGGCTGCAACGCCATCATGAGGGAGGAAACGCCGTGCGCATTGGCGTCGTAGGGACCAAGGGCGGCTGGTCGTCGGAACTGCTGGCCGATACCGTGGGCAGTGCCACCGGGCATCGCCTGCTCATCGAAATGGACAAGGTGCGGCTGGATCTGCCGTCGGGCCGCTGCATGTACGAAGGCACCGACCTTTCCACGCTGGACGCGCTGATCATCAAGAAGATCGGCGCGTGGTACTCGCCAGACCTTCTGGACCGGCTGGAAATGCTGCGCCTGCTCAACGAGCGCGGCCTGCCCGTGTTCTCGGCCCCGCTACGGGTGCTGCGGGTGCTGGACCGGCTGAGCTGCACCATCACCCTGCAGTCCGGCGACATCCCCATGCCGCCCACCACCATCACCGAGGACGTGGACCACGCCGTGCAGGCCGTGCGCGACTATGGCCGGGCCGTGTTCAAGCCGCTGTACTCCACCAAGGCGCGGGGCATGACCATCATGGAGGACGGCCCCGGCCTGCGCGAGCAGATTGCGGCCTACAAGGCCGACCATTCCATATTGTACATCCAGAAGACCATCGAACTGGAAGGCGGGCAGGATCTTGGCGTGGTGTTCCTGGGCGGCAGGTACCTGACCACCTACGCCCGCTGCCGCACCAACGGCAGCTGGAACACCACCACGGTCAACGGCGGCAAGTATGCCGCGTTCGAGCCGCCGACAGAGATCATCGACATGGCCCGGCGGGCGCAGGCCCTGTTCGGGCTGGATTTCACCTGCGTGGATGTGGCCCTGACGGCATCCGGCCCCTACGTCTTCGAGGTGTCGGCCTTCGGCGGGTTCCGGGGCATTCTGGAAACCAGCGGGCTGGACGCCGCGCAACTCTTGCTGGAACACGTGCAGCGCTGCCTGGCTGGCGGTGCCCAATCCGGGGGCTGCGGATCGGCCCCCACCATCACGCCCCCCCTCGTGTCCACCCGCATGGAGCCTGCCGCATGAGCGCCACCGCCGCCCGCACCCTTGCCCCGCACCTGACGCGTACCGCCCTGGCCGCCGACGTGCGCGGCTGGTACCCCGCCAGCCACGAACTGGCCCTGCGCATCAATGACGTATACGTGCGCGTGGCCACCAATGCGCCGGAACTGCACGCAAAACTCACCCGTTACTTCGGCGAGTTCCTGGCGCCGGAGGTGTCGGAACGCGGCGTGCCCGCCCGGGCGGACGTCATCCGGGTCACCGCGCACGAGGCTCCGCGCCGCGACTGGGGGTTGCCCTTCACGGCAAAGCAGCCCGACGCGGGCAAGCGCAAGATCAAGGAAGAGTACCTGGACCTGCCGGATGGACGCCTGGTGCACAAGCGGCTGACGGGCATGCTGTTCGCCTTTGGCCGTGGCGACAACGTGGCCGTGGGTCCATGCACCGCCAACGACAACCAGGTGGTCAACTTCATCAACAACCGCTATCTGGAACTGATGCTGAACCGGGGCTGCCTGCTGGGGCACGCCGCCGCCGTGTCCCACGCCGGGCGCGGCCTTGCCGTTGCGGGCTTTTCGGGCATGGGCAAGTCCACCCTGTCGTTGCGGCTGATGAGCCTTGGGGCCACCTTCGTCAGCAACGACCGCGTGCTGGTGGAACGGGACAATGGTCAGACCGCCCCGCGCTGCCTGGGCATTCCCAAGCAACCGCGCATCAACCCCGGCACCATCCTGGCCAACCCGGACCTTTCCCCGGTACTGACCGAAGAGGAACGCACCACCCTTTCCGCCCTGCCCCCCGACGACCTGTGGCACCTGGAACGCAAGTACGACGCCATCATCGGCGACTGTTTCGGGCCGGGGCGCTTCGTGCCGCAAGCCCCTCTGGATGCGCTGGTGATCCTGAACTGGCGGCGCAACGGCGAACCGTTGCGGGTGCGCATGGACAGCGCCCAGGACCGGCCCGACCTGCTGCCCGCGTTCATGAAATCCACCGGGGTGTTCTACCTGCCCGCCCCCGGCGGCTGGATGCAGGACCCCGACCATGCGGAGTACGCGCGCGGGCTGGCCGGTGTGCCCATCATCGAACTGTCCGGCGGGGTGGACTTTGACGCGGCGGCGGACGCCTGCATGCACTTCCTGTCCACCGGCACGTTGTAGAGGCGGGCACGCATGGCCCGGTTGCTGCTGACCCGGCAGGTCACCCTGCCCGACCCGGTGAAGGTGGAACGCTTCACCCGCGCGCCCGACCTTGGGCCGCGCATCCTGTTCTTCAGCGGGGGCACGGCCCTGCGCGACGCCGCCACCGACCTCGCGCGGTACACCCACAATTCGGTGCACCTTATCACCCCGTTCGATTCGGGCGGCAGTTCCGCCCGGCTGCGCCAGGCCTTTGCCATGCCCGCCGTGGGCGACCTGCGCAACCGGCTGATGGCTCTCGCGGACCGCAGCCTGCACGGCAACCCCGCAGTATTCCGGCTGTTCGCCTTCCGCCTGCCCCCGGAGGGCGACCGCACGGAACTGGCCGACACCCTTGGCGCGCTGGCCCAGGGCAGGCACCCCCTTGTGCGGGCCATACCCGACCCGCTGCGCAAGATCGTGCGTTCGCACATCGGCACATTCATCGACCACGCCGGACTGGACAAGGACGGCGGCTTCGACCCTCGCGGGGCCAGCCTTGGCAACATCGTGCTGGCATCGGGCTACTTGCAGAACCGTCGCCACCTGGACCCGGTGATCTTCATCTTTTCCAAGCTGGTGCAGGTGCGCGGGGTGGTGCGTCCCATCGCCAACGCAGATCTGCACCTGGCCGTGAAGCTGGCCGATGGCCGGGTCATCGGCGGGCAGCACCGCTTTACCGGCAAGAACGGCACGCCGCCGCTCACGGCCCGCATCGACGACATCTGGCTGTGCAAGTCGCCCGACGACACCACCCCGGCGGACCTGCGACTGCGGGCCAAGGTGCGCGAGATCATCGCCACCGCGGAACTGGTGTGCTACCCTGTGGGCAGCTTCTATTCCAGCATCATCGCCAACCTGCTGCCCACGGGCGTGGGCGCGGCGCTGGCCGCCACCCGCTGCCCCAAGGTTTTCGTGCCCAACACCGGCAACGATCCGGAACTGCTGGGGCACACCCTGGAATTGCAGGTGGAGCGGCTGCTGCGTCACCTGCGCAACGACGCGCCGGACGCCATAACCCCGCGCGACGTGCTGGACTTCGTGCTGGTGGACAGCAGGGGGGGCCGCTACCCCGGTGGCGTGCCCAAGGGCATGTTGCAGAGTCTGGGCATCCGCGTGCTGGACTGCCCGCTGGTAAGCCGCCAGTCGGCCCCGTACATCGACGAACGCCTGCTCAATCCGGTGCTGCTCTCGCTGTGCTGACGCCTTGCGGCTAGGCACGCTGCCCGCACCGACAACAACCGCTACCAACCGAATGGAGGTTCCCATGGACGGTGAAAAGCAGAAGGTGAGCATCGAACAGCACATGGCCTATGCCGACGCGGTGGCCTATCTGGAGGCGCTGCTCAAGGGCTTTCGGGAAGGGCGCATCGTGGTGGAACGCGGCGGCGAGTCCGTGGTGCTAACCCCGCCCCAGAGCGTGAACGTGGAAATCGAGGCCCGCCGCAAGGGCGACAAGCAGAAGTTCTCGCTGGAACTGGAATGGAGCGCGGCCCCCGCCGTGGTGGAGGACCCGCTGACCATCTCCGCCGACCTGCCCAAGGCCGACGCCGCGAAGCCCTGCGACAAGGGCTGCCCCACCTCCGCCCCTGCGGAAGCCAAGCCAGCCGAAGCAAAGCCCGCACCGGCCCCGGCCAAACCCGCCCCTTCGGCCCCGGAATCCACGGTACACTACGGCAAGCCCGAAACGGCCAAGCCCGCCCCCAAGGACACTCCCAAGGACACTCCCAAGGACGCGCCCAAGCCCGGCGTCAAATAGCCCCGCCCCAGCCCGACGCAGATACGAAGGCCGCCCGCCGGAACATTCCGACGGGCGGTCTTTTCATCCCAAAGCGTTGGCCTGCGACGTTTCAAGGGCTGTGCCCAAATGAGGTTTTTCGTTCGTTGGCAAGGAAAACAAGCACGCCTAACGGGCACGCTTCGCGCCCTTCGGGTCGCTCGTTGCGCACGATGCCCGTACGGCTCGCAGACTCGCCTAACGGGCACGCTTCGCGCCCTTCGGGTCGGAAGCCAGCAAGCAAAGGGACGGCTTGCGCCCCTATGCGGTCATGTTGTGAATGATGCCCCGCAACTGCCCGGCCATGTCGGCCAGCGCGCTCACCGCCCGTCCGGCCTGCTCCACCTCGGCAGTCACCTTGCCCGAAATGTCGCGCACCTCGGCTACGGAACTGCTGATGTGCTCGCTGGTGGACGACTGCTGTTCCGCCGCCGTGGCAATGGCGTGCACCTGATCGTTGGTGGCCACCACCAGGGTGACGATTTCCGCCAGGGCCGCGCCCGATTCCGCAGACAGCCCACGCGAGCGTTCCACGGCATGCACGGCGGCTTCCATCCCAGCCACCGAATCGCGGGTGCCTTCCTGAATGGCCCGGATGGCCTCGCCCACTTCCCGGGTGGCGTTCATGGTCTTTTCGGCCAGTTTGCGCACCTCGTCGGCCACCACGGCAAAACCGCGCCCGGCGTCACCGGCGCGGGCCGCCTCGATGGCGGCGTTCAGGGCCAGCAGGTTGGTCTGGTCGGCAATGTCGCTGATGACCTCCATGACCCGACCAATGCCCTCGGCCCGGGTGCCCAGCGCGCCAAGGTCGGCTTTCAGCCGGGCGGCCATGGTGCTCACCTCGTCGATGGCGGTCATGGCCTTTTCCACCACGCCTGCCCCGGCTTCCGCCTTGGCGCGGGCGTCGGTGGCCTGACGGGCGGCGTCGGAGGCGTTGCGGGCCACCGCCAGCACCGCGCCGTTCATTTCATCCATGGCGGCTGCCGTCTCGCCTATGCGGCTGGACTGCCTGTCGGTCAGGGTGCCCGCGTTGCGCATCTGCCCGGCCAGGGTGGTCGAGGTGCGAGCCACCTCGCCGGATATTTCCTCCGACTGGCGGGCCGCTTCGGCAATGCGTTTGTTGGTGGCCTCCAGCTCGGCCTCGCGGGCGCGCAGGTCGGTGAGGTCCTGATATATGCACAGCGCGCCCATCAGCTTGCCCTCTATGTCATACAGCGGCGAAGCATTGATGAAGATGCGCCGCTTGCCGCCCTTGCGACCCACCAGGTCCACCTCGCGCCGGGCGATGGTGCCGTTTTCGATGCAGTCGCGCAGCACCGTGCGACGGGTGGCGTCGCCGTAGAAGAACTGGGCCACGTTCTGGCCGTAGAAGCTTTCAGGCTTGCCGTCGTGCTCCAGAATGTGCAGCAGGTTGGCGTTGGTGTAGGTAAGCACCTCCTTGGGGTCCACCACCACGAAGGGAGTATCGATCCCCTTCAGCACGCCCTGCGCAAAGGAAAGGTTTCTGCGCAACTGGCCGATAAGCCCGTCAAGAGCGATGCGCATCTCGACAAGTTCGTCGCCGCCGTCGCAGGTGAAACAGACGGAATGGTCACCGGACTTCAGCCGGTCGAGCCGCCAGGTGATCTCGCCCAGCGGCTTGACCACCTTGGCGTGCAGCAGAAAGGCCAGGGCAACGGCCAGAATCACCGCACACCCCACGGTGATGCCCCCGGCCAGCCAGATGGTGCCGGGAGTAATGGAGCCCGCGCCGACGGAACCGAGCCAGGCGAAGCCGCCCAGACAGACCAGGGGAACGAGAGCGAGCAGGAAGATAAGTGTCCGGATGCGCAACCCTTGCATCATCGAGGCATCTCCTTATGTCACAGGACACGGCAAAATGGCGGTTCATGTCTGGCGGCGCCGCCCCGCGCCGGGAGCATTTGCTGCGTGCGCCCGCAACGGATGCATTTGGCGGCATGCATCACGTTACAGCCTATCGGCGCAACCGGAACAAACGTTAGCCGAGCGGACGTGGCCTTTCAAGAAAATCCCCGCAGTTTCCAGCCATGTCCGACCGCATGCACAAGGCCCTTTCCTTCGCCGCGCGACAACGGTATGCTCGCCGCGCGACAACACACTCCTTTCCGGACAACTTCCATGTCCGTTGCGTAACATCCCATGAAAGAAACCATTCCTTCACATACTTCGGCGGGCGACCCGCGCTTCTTCCCCGTATCGCCCCTGATGATCTTTCCCAAGGCCGTTGGATCGTTCAGCGTATACCTGCGGCAGGGCAACACCCTGGTGTTGTATGCCGCTGCTGGCGAGGCCTTCACCGAACGACATCGCACCAACCTGTTCGAGAACGGCGTGCGTGAAGTGTACGTGCGCCTTGAACAGCGCGAAAACTACACCCGTTACGTGGAAGAGAACCTGGGCGCCATATTGCAGGACGAGTCCATTCCGCTGCCGGAACGGGCGGGCACCTTCTACCGGGCCTCCACCGAAATCCTGCGCGATGCCTTCGAGGCGCGCATGCCCGTGCCGCTGGACAGCGAGACATTCCGCAGGCTGCACTACTTCGTCACCCAGTCCATCCGCTTTCTGACCAGCGCCGATTCGTTGCGGGCCCTCGGCGAATTCATCGCGCACGACTACAAGACCTACACCCACTCCATCAACGTGCTCATCTACACCATGCCCCTGGCGCAAACCATGGGCCTGGACGATGCGGCGCTGATCCGCGTGGGCATAGGCACCCTGCTGCACGACGTGGGCATGACCCGCGTGCCGAAAAGCATCATCGAGCGCGCGGGACGCCTGCTGCCGGACGAAGAGGCCGTGTACCGCACCCACCCCGCACAGGGCGTGGCCACCATCGCCCAGGTGCCCCTGACGCAAGAGGCCATCAACTGCATCCTGTTCCACCACGAGCGCATGGACGGTTCCGGCTACCCCACGGGGCTTTCGGGCGACCAGATCCCCCCCGTGGTGCGCGCCCTTGCCGTGGCCGACACCTTCGACACGCTTACCTCCACGCGCGGGGGGCCGCCATCGGCCACGTCCGCCTTCGAGGTGCTGAACCGCATGCGTTCGGAAATGGCATCCACCCTGGACATGGAAATGTTCAGGCGTTTCGTGCTGGTGCTGTCCGGGGCCATGCTGGACGGCGGTTTCGGCGCCGAGATGGACTGATCCGGTCCAGACGGTGAAACTGACCGCAATGGGCCGCCCGCATGCGCGCGTTTGCGCACGCTCCACGCCCCCGCCGAACGGCGCGATGCCCTTCCAGCCCTGCGATCTCCACACGCTGCAGAGAAAGTCTAGAAAAAGTTGACAATGCCTGTGCTTTCCGTCATGCCTTTGCGAGGGGAGAGGTGCGTCCATAACGGCCCGGCACCACTGCAACATCCAGGAAATTCTTGGAAATGACACAGGCATCGGCTGCGCAACAGGACCCCTCCGAATTCTTCGCGGTGCCCACCACGATGCTTTTGCCTGACATGTCGGGCTCTTTCGGCGTGTACATCAGGCAGGAGAAGGGGTTTGTACTTTACGCCCACGAAGGCGAGCAGTTCACGCCGCGCCATCGTCTGCAACTGCGTGCGCACGGGGTGGAGCACATCTACGTGCACCGCGCGCAGCACCCCCTGTACCGCGAACACCGCGAACTGTACCTGGGGCGCATCCTTTCCGACGAAACGATTCCCCTGCCCGAACGGGCCCGCCTGTTCTACGCCACCTCCACCGAAATCGTGCAGGAGGTGTTCGAACGCAAGCTGCCCCGCAGCCTGAAGCGCGCCACCTTCGACCGCATCCTAGCCCTGGTCACCGAAGGCATCAGCTTCCTGACGCTGGAAAATTCGCTGAAGACCGTGGCATCCTTGGTGGCGCACGACTACCATACATATTCCCACTCGCTGCACGTCTTCGTGTATTCGCAGGCCATCCTGCAAAGCTACGGCTTTGATGAGGAAAGCCTGGTGCAGTTCGGCCTGGGGGCCATGCTGCACGACATCGGCAAGACCTTCGTGAACCCGGACATCCTGGCCAAGCCCGGCGCGCTGTCTCTGGAAGAGCGCATCGAGGTCAACCGCCACCCGGTGTTCGGCGTGGGCGCGTGCACGCTGATGCCCCTGTCGCAGGACGCCATCAACTGCATCCTGTTCCACCACGAGAAACTGGACGGCACCGGCTACCCCTGCGGCCTCACCAGCGGTGAAATCCCCCTGCCGGTACGAGCCATCACCATTGCCGACATCTACGACGCGCTGACCTCCAACCGTCCCTATGCTCCCGCCATGAACGCCTTCCAGGTACTGCGCCTGATGATGAACGAGATGCGCGAACAGATCGACCTCGACATCTTCAAGCGCTTCGTGATGATTCTTTCGGGCGCCAACGTGGTGTAGCGCGCTTCTTGCGCCGCACCGCCCCGGCCCGCCCCGCCCCGCCTCCCGGCCTCGGCGCCCTGTTCGATCGCACAATCCCGACCGAAAAAATCCGCTCCGCCCCTTCCCCGCCCGGACGTGCGTTGTTATATGCCCGGTAATGACGCGCCGTGCCCTGCCAAGTGCTCAGCCCGATGCTCTGCCAGTGCTCAGCCGACCGCGCTAACGCCCTCCGGAGGAACAGCAACATGTGGGAGTATACCGACAAGGTGCGAGAGCACTTCCTGAACCCGCGCAACGTGGGCTCCCTTGACGACGCCAACGCCATCGGCGAGGTCGGCAGCCTTGCCTGCGGCGACGCCCTCAAGCTCTATCTCAAGATCGACGGCGACCGCATCGTGGACGCCAAATTCCAGACCTTCGGCTGCGCCAGCGCCATCGCCTCCAGTTCGGCCCTTACCGAACTGATCAAGGGAATGACGGTGGAAGAAGCCCTGAAGCTGACCAACCGCGACATCGCAGAATTTCTGGGCGGCCTGCCCAAGGAAAAGATGCATTGCTCCGTCATGGGGCAGGAAGCGCTGGAGGCCGCCATCCGCAACTGGCGCGGTGAACCCGCCGTGGAACACAGCCACGAGGGCCAGTTGGTCTGCAAGTGCTTTGGCGTGACCGACGAGCAGATCGTGCGCGCCATCCGTGAAAACGGCCTGAAGACGGTGGAGGAAATCACCCACTACACCAAGGCCGGCGGCGGCTGCGGCGAATGCGTGGGCGAACTGCAAAAGCTGCTGGACGCGGAACTGGGCAAGGCCCCGGTGTGCGAAACCCCGCTGGCCGCAGCGCCCAAAAAACTCTCCAACGTGCAGCGCATGCAACTGGTCCTGAAGGTGCTGGAAGGCGAAATCCGCCCCCGCCTGCAACAGGACGGTGGCGACATCGAACTGGTGGACATGGACGGCACCACCGTCTACGTGGCCCTGCGCGGCATGTGCACCAGCTGTCCCTCCAGCCGCCTGACGCTGGAAGGCTTTGTGGAGAAGACCCTGCGCGACCATGTGGACGAAAACATCGTGGTCAAGGAGGCGGCAGCGTGAACACCGTATACTTCGACAACAACGCCACCACCCGCGTGGACCCGGCCGTGCTTGCGGCCATGCTGCCCTATTTCAGCGAACTGTACGGCAACCCCTCGTCCATGCACACCTTTGGCGGGCAGGTGGGCCGCGCCGTGCGCGAGGCGCGCGAACAGGTGGCCCGGCTCATCGGGGCCACGCCGGAAGAGATCGTGTTCACCTCGTGCGGGACGGAGGGCGACAACACCGCCATCCGCGCCGCGCTGGCCGCCCAGCCCGAGAAGAAGCACATCATCACCACCCGGGTGGAGCACCCCGCCGTGCTCAGCCTGTCCCAGCATCTGGAAAAGAACGGCTACGAACTGACCCTGCTGGGCGTGGACGACAAGGGCCGCATGAACCTTGACGAACTGCGCGAAGCCATCCGCAAGGACACGGCCATCGTGTCCATCATGTTCGCCAACAACGAGACGGGCACCATCTTCCCCGTGGCCGAAGCCGCCGCCATCTGCAAGGAACGCGGCGTGCCTTTCCACACCGACGCGGTGCAGGCCGTGGGCAAGCTGGACATCGACGTGCGCGAACTGCCCGTGGACTATCTGGTGCTGTCCGGCCACAAGCTGCACGCCCCCAAGGGCATCGGCGCGCTGTACGTGCGGCGCGGGGCGGCCTACCGGCCCTTCCTGCGCGGCGGGCATCAGGAGCGCGGACGCCGGGGCGGCACCGAAAACGTGCCCGCCATCATCGGTCTGGGCATGGCTTGCGACCTTGCCGCCGCCAACATGGCGGAAGAAAACACCCGCGTGCGCGCCCTGCGCGACAGGCTGGAACAGGGCCTGCTGGCCGCCATCCCCGACGCCATCGTCAACGGCGACGTGGCCAACCGCCTGCCCAACACCACCAACATCTCGTTCAAGTACGTGGAGGGCGAGGCCATCCTGCTGCTGCTCGACCAGTTGGGGGTATGCGCCAGTTCCGGTTCGGCCTGCACCTCGGGCAGTCTGGAACCTTCGCACGTGCTGCGGGCCATGGGCGTGCCGTTCACCTACGCGCACGGCTCCATCCGCTTCAGCCTTTCGCGCTTCAACACGCAGGAAGAGGTGGACCATGTGGTGCGCGAACTGCCACGCGTCATTGCCCGCCTGCGCGAGATGTCGCCCTTCCGCGCCGGGAGCGAGGCGGAGGCGGCGTTGGGCAAGCCCGCCTGCGCCTGCCAGGGCTGCGGTTCGTGACGGGGTGATCCCGCCCGCCATCCTCCCCCTGTACGCACGGGGGCGTTTGTGGCATCCGGGAACATCGCCCTGCTTCCGGCCAGAGCCGACGAACATTCCGGGGGAAGGCGCAACCTTCCCCCTTTTCGCAACCGATGGGGCGCAACACAGCGCCAAGCGCCCACGGCCATCCGCGCCGGACACCCTCAGGAGGCTCGCATGAAGATCGCCCGCGACATGACGGAACTGGTAGGCCGCACCCCCCTGGTGCGCCTGAACCGCGTCAGCGAAGGCTGCGCGGCCGAGGTGGTGGCGAAGCTGGAATTCAACAACCCCTGCGCCTCGGTGAAGGACCGCATTGCCCTGGCCATGATCGACGGGGCCATGGAGCGCGGCGAACTGGCCCCCGGCGGCCTGCTGGTGGAACCCACCAGCGGCAACACCGGCGTGGGGCTGGCCTTCGTGGCGGCGGTGCGCGGCCTTACCCTTGTGCTGACCATGCCCGAAAGCATGAGCAACGAGCGCAAGGCGCTGCTGCGCGGCTTTGGCGCGCGGCTGGTGCTGACCCCGGCCTCCAAGGGCATGCGGGGCGCCATAGAGGAAGCCGAGCGCATCGTGGCCGAAACGCCCGGCGCGGTTATGCTCGGGCAGTTCGTGAACCCGGACAACCCCATGGTGCACCGCAAGACCACGGCGGAGGAAATCTGGGCCGACACCGACGGCAAGGTGGACGCCTTCGTGGCGGGCGTTGGCACCGGCGGTACCGTGACCGGCACCGGCAGGCGGCTGCGCGAGCTGAACCCGGCCATCAAGATATTCGCCGTGGAGCCGGACGAATCGCCCGTGCTGTCTGGCGGCGCGCCCGGCCCGCACGCCATCCAGGGCATAGGCGCGGGCTTCGTGCCCCCGGTGCTGGACACCACGGTGTACGACGAAATCATCCGCGTGCCCGGCAAGGACGCCCTGGCCACCGCCCGGCGCCTGCTGCGCGAGGAAGGCATTCTGTGCGGCGTCTCGTCCGGGGCCAACGCCTTTGCCGCCATGGTCGTGGCGCGCCGCCCCGAAATGGCGGGCAAGCGCGTGGTGTTCGTGGTGTGCGACACCGGCGAGCGGTATCTTTCCACGCCGCTTTTTACGGAGATGCCGGATTAACCCGGCGTGACCCGGCACGGCAGTCCCGCCCCCCATCACCCCAAACCACGACGGATCGCACGCGCATGAAGAAACTCGACGACCTCGACGCCCGCTCGCTGCAAGGCATGCCCGAACTGGAACGCATCGCGGCCGATCTGTGCGCGCCGGAATCGTACGAAGCGGTCTACCACCGCTCGCTGCACGACGCGCCCATGCCCTCGCTGGAGGCACTGGCCGAAATGGTCAGCCGCCTGCGCGCCGCGCTGCTGCCCGGCTTTTTCGGCACCGCCACCGTGCACCTGGAATCGATGCGCTACCACCTGGCCGCCAACCTCGATTCCATCTTCCGCATTCTTTCCGAGCAGATCCGTCGTGGGGCGTGTTTCACCTGTGCCGACTTCGCCCGTGAATGCGGCAGCTGCGAACTGCACTCGCGCGACAAGGCCATCCAGTTCCTGCAACGCCTGCCGGAAATCCGCCGCATGCTGGCCAGCGACGTGAAGGCCGCCTACGAAGGCGACCCCGCCGCCAAAAGCCCCGGCGAAACGGTGTTCTGCTACCCGTCCATCGCGGCCATGATCAACCACCGCATCGCGCACGAACTGTACCGCATGGACGTGCCGCTGATCCCGCGCATCATCAGCGAAATGGCACACTCGCGCACGGGCATCGACATTCACCCCGGCGCGCGCATCGGCGAGGAATTCTTCATCGACCACGGCACCGGCGTGGTCATCGGCGAAACGTGCATCATCGGGCGCGGCTGCCGCCTGTACCAGGGTGTGACCCTGGGCGCGCTGTCCTTCCCCAAGGACGGCGACGGCGTGCTGATCAAGGGCAACCCCCGCCACCCCATCCTGGAAGACAACGTCACGGTGTACGCCGGGGCCACCATCCTTGGCCGGGTGACCATCGGCGCGGGGTCCATGGTCGGCGGCAACGTGTGGGTGACCCACGACGTGCCGCCCGGCTCCAAGATCGTGCAGCAGCGGTCAGCCAAGCCCAAGCCCGACGAGGAACTGGTGGGGCGGACGTAGCGACTGACCGGACAGGCGAATTCCCGGCAGGGATGCCCCGGCAAACGCGTCCCGCGCGGCGCACCCCGCTGTACCCGCGCGCCGCATGGCGGTAGATTGTCCTGCACACCTTTCCCCATCCGGCGCGAACCGCCAAAGGAGGCCCCATGCCCATCCCCCGCATCTGCCTGCTGACCCTTGGCGTGGCCGACCTTGCCCGCAGCCGGGCCTTTTACGAGGCCCTTGGCTGGAAGCCCGCCTACCCGGACTGCGACAAGATCGTGTTCTTTCAGGTGGGTGAACTGGCCGTGGCCCTGTACCCGCGTCAGGAACTGCTGGAAGACTGCGGCATGGCCGGGGCCAAGCCCGCGCCGGGGGGCATCACCCTGGCCCACAACGTGGCCGAGCGAGCCATGGTGGATGCGCTGATGGCCGAGGCCGAAGCCGCAGGCGGCACGGTGCTGGATGCCCCCCGCGACAAGCCGTGGGGCTACACCGGCTACTTCGCCGACCCGGACGGCCACCCGTGGGAAGTGGCTCACGTACCCTCGCTGAAATTGGATGAGGCCGGGAGGATCGTACTCGGCTGAGGGGGGCAAGTGCGCCAAGCCTGGCCACGTTCGGCCAAGGACGACGAGCGACGACCTCCCTTCCCTTTCCTTTTCCCTGCCCCGAAACGCAACGGGTTCCACGCAAGCACGGCGCGGAACCCGTTCTTTCTATTTTTTTCAGCTGGATACGTAATCCATACCGATACATGCTGGAACAGCGCATATTGGAACGAATCATACGCAAATGATTTTCGTCCGATTTTTCTTGCCTTCCGCCTCCAGATAGCCTACCGGGAAAGTAGGCTATCAGCAGGAGGAACCGACATGCCGTTCCAGTTACTTGCCGATTCCATGGTCACCATTCCCGGCGTCACCTGCACGGGAACCCGCCGTCTGCTCGCCATCAACGAAAACTGTTTCGCCATCCACCGCAGCGGGGTGCGCTGCCGCCGAACGGATACCTACCACCGGGCGCGGGTGGAGGTGTTCCGGCTGTTCGCCCGGCAGGACGACGCGCTGTCGCCCGCCCGCGCCGACGGCAGCGAGGGGGACTGGACCAGCGTGCTGCTGTCCTTTCGCCTGCGCGGCGAGCCGTGCATGCCCAAGCGGCCGAAGGG
>NZ_VSMK01000296.1 GCF_011682075.1 Nitratidesulfovibrio liaohensis | reverse complement strand
GCCGCCAGCGCGGTGCGCGGGGCGGGCAGGCCGGGCCACGCGGGGGCCAACCCGGCAAGCAGGGCCATGCCCAGCAGGACCAGCAGCACGGTCAGGCGGCGGGGTGAACGAAACGGAAGGCGTATGGGGGCATGAAGCATGTTGTCTGCATCCTGTGAATGTGCTGTTCGCGGTGCCCGGTGCATGTCCGGCGCGGGCCTGGCCGAGTCGGGCATGCGCCGGAACGCGCCGCCATGGGCAGGGCATGAGCGGGGTGGGATCCTGCCGCAAGCCGGACTTCACCCTATACGCCGCCCCGGCGCGTTGTTCAACGTGCGGATGGGGGCTGCCGCCGCGTGGGCTGATTTTTCGCGCGAACCGCTTGCCCGGTTAGGAGAATTGGGCAAGAATGCAGGCATTCACGTCATCCCCCCCCCCACGGGGCACGCGTTGCGAGCAATGCGTCCCCGGCCCGAGCGGACGACCGTTCCGGTCCCGCACGTCCGGCGCGACTGGACGAAAGGCACGGGGCCACGGGTGGCGAACCCAGGAGGAAACCGGCATGACCCCGGCTTTGCCGCCCGCCGCGCTGGTACCCGTACCCGACCCCATACCGGGGCCGTGGGGATGGTTCCAGGCGCTACTGCTGCTCACCTTCGTGGTGCACCTGCTGTTCATGAACGTGGTGCTGGGCACGGGTGTGATCACCCTGTTCCGCTCGTTGCGCACGCCGTTCGCGCCGGGCGACCAGGTCAACACGGACATCCGCGAGACGGCGGCCTGGGTGCCGCGCGCCATGGCCCTGGCCGTGAACTTCGGAGTGCCGCCATTGCTGTTCCTGCAGGTGCTGTACGGGCAGTTCATCTACCCCAGCTCCATCCTGATGGCCACGTGGTGGCTGGGGATCGTGGGCTTCGTGATGATGGCCTACTACGGCTTCTATCTGTATGGCTTGGGTCATGCCGTGCTTGGTCCGCGCCGTACCCTGGTGGCGGGCATCAGCGTGGCGCTGCTGCTGGTCAACGCCTTCGTGCTTACCAACAACGCCACCTTCATGCTGGACCCGGCCCGTTGGGCCGGGTACGCAGCCTCGCCGGGCGGCACCCTGCTGAACTGGGGTGAACCTTCGCTCGTGCCGCGCTACCTGCACATGGTTGTGGGCGCGGTGGCCGTGGGCGGGCTGTTCATTGCCGGGCGCGCGAAGCTGCTGAAAAAGGCGGGCGGGCCCGTGGCCTCCGGCCCGCTGGGGCCGCAGGACTGGGAACTGCGCATCACCGAGGGCCTCAGGTGGTTCACCCATGCCACCTACGCCCAGTTCGTGCTGGGCGCGTGGTTCCTGCTCAGCCTGCCCGGCCCCATGACGCGCCTGTTCATGGGCGGGCACGGGCTGGCCACCGGCGCCTTCGTGCTGGGGCTGGCGGGCACCGTGCTGGCCCTTGTGGCCGCGCGGCAGCGCCGGGTGTGGCTGGCTGCCGGAGCCACGGTGGGCGTCATATTTCTGATGGCGGCCATGCGTGCCGTGCTGCGCGACGCCTGGCTGGCCCCGCACCTGAACGCCTCCATGGCCACGACGGCGGCGGCCCCTGTGGTCCCCCCAATGGTCGGTCAGGACGGCGCGGCGGCATTGTTCGTGGTGTCGTTGGTGGCGGGTGCCGCCGCAGTATGGTGGCTGGTGGTCATCGCCCGTCGCAGCGGGAAGGAGGCGTAGGCCATGCAGTACCCGGTCTGGCAACTGCCGGTGAACGGCGGCCTGCTCATCGCGCTGATTTCCGTCATCCACGTGTTCGTGGCACAGTTCGCCGTGGGGGGCGGGTTTTTCCTGGTCATGGCCGAGCGCAAGGGGCATGCGGAAGGTTCCAACGAAATCCTGCAGTGGGTGAAGCGGCACAGCCGGTTCTTCGTGCTGCTGACCATGGTCTTCGGCGGGGTGACCGGGGTAGGCATCTGGCTGATCATCTCGCTGGTCAGCCCGGCGGCCACCTCGCAACTGGTGCATCTGTTCCTGTACGGCTGGGCCACGGAGTGGGTGTTCTTTCTGGGCGAGATAGCGGCGCTGCTGGTGTACTACTACACCTTCCAGCGCTGCATTTCGGGCCGCATGAGCAGGAAGGACCACATGACGGCGGGCTGGTTGTACGCGCTGTTCGCCTTCCTGTCGCTGTTCATGATCAACGGCATCATCGGGTTCATGCTTACCCCCGGCGAATGGCTGCGCACCGGCAACTTCTGGGACGGTTTCTTCAACCCCACCTTCTGGCCCGCGCTGGTGTTCCGCTTTGCCCTGTGCCTGCTGCTGGCGGGCCTGTTCGCCATGATCACGGCGCTGCGCATTCCCCACCCGGCAACGCGCGAGGCCATGGTCCGCTGGTCGGCCAAATGGGTGTGTCTGCCGTTCATCGGGCTGTTGCTGGGCGCGGCGTGGTACTTCGCGGCGCTGCCCCCGGCCCAGCAGGCCATGATCCTGCGCCGCACGGAGGACATTCGCCCCTTCGCCCTTGCCTGGCCGGTGGTCACCCCGCTGCTGTTCCTGGGCGGGCTGGCCTTTTTCGTGAAGGCAAGCGGCAGGGCGCGGGCCGTGCTGGCGGGCGTGGTGCTGCTGCTGGGCCTTGCCCAGGTGGGAACCTTCGAGTGGATGCGCGAAACGGGGCGTCGGCCGTGGGTCATCCACGGCTACATGTATTCCAACGGCATCCGCGCGGCGGACGTGGAGCGCATGCAGCGCGACGGTGCGCTGTCGCTGACCGCCTGGGCGGGCACGCGTCAGGTGACCGACGACAACCGCCTGGACGTGGGGCGGTTCCTGTGGGCGCAGCAGTGTTCCAGTTGCCACGGCATGGGCAACCCCATGCTGGACATGGTGCCGCGCGCGGCCAAGCGCGGCGTGGCCGGGATGGAGGCGCAACTGGCCGGGCAGGGCAAGCTGCTGCCCTACATGCCGCCTTTCTGCGGCACCCCGGCGGAGCGCCACGCGCTGGCGGTGTACATTACGCACGAAGTAGAACGCCGTTTGGCGCGCTAGGCCGCCCGGATATGTATTTGTGAGCTTTCGGCAGTAACGACGCAGGGAGATGCGACGATGAGCAAGACCGACAACCGCCTGACCGAGAACCTGTTCCGCGTGTGGTTGATCGTGGTGGCCGTGTTCGCGGTGGGCTTTTTGGGCGCGCAACTGTTCGCGCCGTCCATGCGGCCCGCCGTCAAACAGGCGATGACGGGCCAGAGTGCCCCGACCCAGAAAGCCGTTACCCCGCAGGGCGCGACCAAGGCGGGTTCCGGCTACGGGCAACTGGTCACCGACGTGCCCCCGTTCGACCCCGGCAAGGACGGGCACGTGCTGGTGGCGTGGAGCAGGCAGGGCATGCAGCACGTCACTGACGCGGAACCCGCGTGGACCCTGTTGCCCGTCGGTTCCACCCTGCGGGCGCAACTGGTGCATCGCGGTCCCGGCCCGCAGGCGGTGACCGAGGGCGCCACCCTGACCTGGCGGCTGGACGGCGAGGCCAGGCCCGCCGCCACGCAGCCC